>JAJZJJ010000017.1 GCA_021810175.1 Acidobacteriota bacterium
GTCCTTCTTCGCTATGGATTTGCTGTTCGCCGCGAATCGCTGGCCGGGCGGCAAAGGGATCTACGATTACCAGGCCGAAGCGGATCGGTTGCTGACGGCGATGGTGCACCGCAAGCCGATTACGGCGCCGGGCAAGTATGGGCCGCATACCATCGGGCCGGAGATGAATCAGAATCCGCCGATGATTCTGTTTGTGCCGGATGTGATGCCGAAGCCGTTCACCGATCCCTCCTATCATCTGCCGGCGTTCTATGAGCTGTTCGCGCGGTGGGGACCGAAAGCGGACCGGGCGTTCTGGGAGCGGGCGGCGACGGAGAGCCGGGAGTTCTTCGTGCGGACGACGAATCCAGTCACGGGGCTGGCGCCGGACCAGGCGAATTTCGACGGAACGCCGCACACGGGGTGGTTCGGCAAGCCCTCGAACTTCGGATACGACGCGTGGCGCGTGCAGCGGAACTGGGCGGTGGACTGGTCGTGGTGGCGCAAGGCTCCGTCGGAGCAGGTGCTGAGCGACCGCATCCAGAAATTCTTCGAGTCGCAAGGCATCAACAGCTACGGGCCGGTATACACGCTGGACGGCAAGCCGGTCGGGATGAAGCCGATGCCGGGCGTGACGCCGGAAGGGCATCCGGGCGGACTGGTGGGGACCAATGCGGTGGCCGGGCTGGCGTCGACAAACGCGGCGCGGACGCGGAAGTTCACCGAAGCGCTGTGGAACGAGCCGATTCCGTCAGGGTTCAGCCGCTATTACGACGGCATGCTGTACCTGATGAGCCTGCTGCACGTGAGCGGTGAATATCGGATCATCATGCCGCAGCACTGAGACGGACCGTATCCGGGAGGAGAGCTGGGATGAAGGCTTTGCCGTCGTTTCGTTTGGACGGGCAGGTGGCGCTGGTGACTGGAGCGGCGCGGGGGCTGGGGCGAGCGATCGCCGTGGCTCTGGCTGAGGCCGGCGCCAGCGTGGCCCTGGGGCTGCGCGATGGGAAGCAGGATGCGGGAGCCGCCGCGGAAATTCGCGGGCTGGGGCGGGAAGCGCTTCCTCTGGCCATGGACATGGCGGATCTGCAGCAGATTCGCGGAGCGATCAACCAGGCGGCGGAGCACTTCGGGCGGCTGGACATTCTGGTGAACAACGCCGGAGTGGCTCCGACGAACCTGGCGCTGGACGTGACCGAGGCTGACTTCGACCGCACGCTGGCGATCAATCTGAAGGGAACGTTCTTCGCCAGCCAGGAAGCGGCGAAACTGATGAAGGCGCAGGGCGGCGGATGCATCGTGAACATGAGCTCGCAGGCGGGTTTCGCGGCGCTGCCCACCGAGAGCGTGTACTGCATGACCAAGGCGGGCATCGCGCACCTGACGAAATGCCTGGCGGTGGAGTGGGGTCCGTTGGGGATTCGGGTGAACGGGGTGGCTCCGACGTTTATCCATACGCCGGGCACAAAGCCGGCGCTGTCGGATCCGGAGTTCGAAGCGGGAACGGTGCGGAAGATCGCCGCGCTGCACCGCATCGGAGAGCCGCCGGAGGTGGCCGGAGCGGTGGTGTTCCTGTGCTCGCCGGCGGCCTCGCTGATTACCGGACACACGATGCTGATCGACGGAGGCTGGACGGCGGTCTAGCACTCCTCTTTGGGCTCGCTGCTTCAGGCCTCTGGCTGGGCGAGCAACAACTCCATGAAGACGTTGGCGCGGGCATATTTGGAGGGGTGCGGCGGCGCGGGCAGATGGCGGAAGCCCAGCTCCTCGTAGAGATGGATGGCGGCCTCGTTCTTCGTGTTGGATTCGAGGCAGAGGCGATGCGCGCCCATTTGCCGGGCGATGTCGATGGCGAACCGAAGCAGCCGGCGTCCGATGCCGTGGCCGCGGACGGCTTCGGAGACGGCCATCTTGGCCAGCTCGTACTCGCCGGGGCCTATGCGCACCAGAGCGCAGCAGCCGATGGGCAGCGCGCCGTCGCGGGCGGGAAGCTCGGCCATGCAGATCTGTCCGCCCCGGGCAAGGACGTGCGTGTAGGGATCGTCGAGGACGATGCGGTCCAGCTCTTCCAGCACGAAGAGCTGTTCGATCCAGGCGGCGTTGAGCTGATGGAAGGCGGCTTCATCGCCGGGGCGGAAGGTGCGGAAGACGATGGCGCGGTCGCTGGGGAGCATGGTCTCTTCAGCCTAACGGCGTCAGCCGCGCAAGGCGAGGTGTGTGCAGCGAGCGGCGAGCTCAGGCTGCCGAGAGGCTGGATTTTGGAGGCTGTCCGGAACGGGCCGGGGCTTCAATGGGCGTTCGAGGTGACGAGGCTGGCGCCGGCCTGCTGGACGGCTTTGGCCTGGAATCTCTTGTAATCGCTGTCGGTGACGTGGACTCTGGCATGGGCTCCGATAAAGCCGAAGGCGTGGGCGCTGATGAAGACGTCGGCGCTGGTGGGGAGCCACAGCTGATGGTTCACCAGCTTCTGGTTGAAGACGAGGTTGCTGCCTTTGCCCAGAGAGACAAGGCCGAAGCCGGCGCGGTAGGTGCTGTCCAGCTGGACTGACATGCGTCGGACTTCGAGCTTCTTTTCGTCGATCCAGACGGTTCCGGAGGCTTTGCGGGCGACCTTTTCGGCTGTGCCATGAGCTTTGGCATGGGGATCGCCGGAAAAATCGAAGACGATGGTCGGGCGGCCGTCGAGGAGGATGCGGCGCGGTTTGGAGAAGCGCGTGACCGCCAGAATTCCGCTCACGCTGACCACGGTTTCCCCGGGCGGCGCCTGCCCGGGCGGTGTCTTCTGCGCGTCGCGGACTGCTTTCAGGACGGCCTTTTGCTGTTTCCGCCGCTGGCCGGCGCTGAGGGGGTGACCGTTTTTGGCGATGAGGCGGCGGACCTCATGGCTGTTGACGTAGAAGACCTGGTATTCCTGAGAGATGGTCTTCTCGACCTTGCCTTTCTTGCTGAGGATCTGGGTTTGGTCGGTTTCGCGGTAGGTGTAGTTTTCCTGGATGGCATCCAGCTGGCGCTGATGGGCGCGGACCTCGGCGAGGATGGCGGGAACGCTGGGCAGGGGGCCGCCGGGCGGCGGCGTCTGCGCGGCGCAGGCGAAAAGGGTGGGCCAGAAAACCAGCGCGAGAGCTACACTCCGGCGAAGATTGCGGCGGGGAAGCAACAGGATCCTCTGTGCAGAGATCATAGCTTAAGTTGCAGGCAACGAAAGCTGCCGAGCCGGAAGCCGCGGGCGTAAGCTGTTGGCGAAGAAGCAGGCACAACTCAGGGAACAGGTGAAAGACCATGCTGCGACTGCTGGTGAGGTGGCTATTGGGGGCATTGGCGCTGCTGATTACGGCAGGGTTGGTGCCGGGGTTCAGGATTCGGAGTTTCGGGTCGGCGCTGGTGGCGGTGCTGGTGGTCGGGCTGCTGAACGTGACGCTGGGATTATTGCTGAAGCTGATCACGTTTCCGCTGGCCATCCTGACGCTGGGATTGTTTTTTCTGGTGGTGAACGCATTCATCCTGAAGCTGGCGGGCAATCTCGTGCCGGGCTTCCGGGTGGAAACATGGGGAGCGGCCTTCATAGGCGCGGTGGTGCTGGCGCTGCTGCATGTGCTGTTTTCCTTCGCATTCAGATGAGGAGATGGATGGAGAAATGCACCGCTACAATAGAACCATGCCCCTGCAAAATATGACGCGCCGCCGGCAGAAGTCGCCGCCGCCGGGCGAAACCGGCCAGGAGGCGCTGTATCTGCGTTCGCTGAGCGAGCGGCAGGTGCATGTGCACGTGAAGCTGCGCGACGGGGAGACGGTCTCCGGCTGGATCGAGTATTTCGATGACCGCATGATCCGGCTGACGCGGGAAGGGAAGCCGAATCTGTTTATTTACAAGAATCAGATTCGCACCATCACGGAACACGGGCGGGAGCCGCGGAAACGCACGCGCCGGGGCGAATCGCCAGGGCAGGCGACTGAGGAATCATGAGCGGAGAGCGCATACCCGAACAGATGGAGTTTGCGGTGAAGGCGTCCGAAATCGCCATGGAGGCGGGCGCACTGCTGCGGGGCTATCGCGAGCGCGGCGTGGCCACCGAGTACAAGGGCGACGTGGACCTGGTGACGGAGGCGGACCGGGCCTCGGAGAAGCTGATCGAGGAGCGGCTGACGGCTGCGTTTCCCGGGCACGGGATTTTCGGTGAAGAGGGCGCGCGGAAGCGGATGGACGGCGAATACCGCTGGTATGTGGATCCGCTGGACGGCACCACCAATTTCGCGCACGGATTTCCGGTGTTCTGCGTCTCGATGGGGCTGGAGCGGCGGCGGCCGGGGCTGGCCGCGGATGCCGACGGCGAGCTGGTGGCCGGGGTGATCTACGATCCGATGCGGGACGAGCTGTTCGCTGCGGAAAAGGGCAGGGGCGCGTGGCTGAACGGGCGGCGGATTCATGTGTCGCGAACCTCGGCGCTGGCCGAGGCGCTGCTGGCGACGGGTTTCCCCAGCCGGAAGCGCCATGCCAGCCCGAACATCCACTTCTATCAGGAGTTCACGCTGCGCTCGCACGGGGTGCGGCGGGCCGGGTCGGCGGCGCTGGACCTGGCATATGTGGCCTGCGGGCGGATCGACGGCTTCTGGGAGTTTCACCTGAATCCCTGGGACACGGCGGCGGGCGCGCTGCTGGTGCTGGAGGCCGGAGGAACGATGACCCGTTTCGACGGCGGAGGGTTTCGGCTGGACAGCGATGAGATTCTGGCGACCAACGGGCTGCTGCGGGCGGAGCTGATGGGCTTCTTCGCGGATCTGTTCGAGGGGCGGAATCTGAGTCCGATACCCACACCGGCGGAGTTTGCGGCGGCGCGGCGGGCGGCAGGTTCCCAAAGTTAGGTTGGGAGCGAAATAGGCTGCTTCGAGCGGGCGAATCCCCTGCTAGAATGAGGCGTTGCAGGACAATTGGGCTGAGGGGCAACGACAGC
Organism: Acidobacteriota bacterium; assembly: GCA_021810175.1. The sequence goes on from JAJZJJ010000017.1 coordinate 4,929, forward strand.
GAGTTGCGCTGCGCCAGCCGGATCCAACAGCGGAGCCGGGGCGCAGGGGAGCTCGCCGGGTCTTCGTCCTGAGCGCGCGATTGCAACTGAACTCCCACACCCGAAGAGGAACTCAATGGCTTACGTGATTGCTGAACCCTGCATTGGCACGAAAGACACAGCGTGCGTCGATGCCTGCCCCGTTGACTGCATCCATCCGAAGAAAGATGAAGCGAACCACGCGAACGCCGACCAGCTGTTTATCGATCCGGTGGAATGCATCGACTGCGGCGCGTGCGTGCCGGTTTGCCCGGTGTCGGCGATCTACGCGGCTGACGATCTGCCGGAGAAGTGGCAGGATTTCGCGGCCAAGAACGCGGCTTATTTCGGCCGGTAAGTCAGTTTCACAGTGGAAGCGCCCGCAAGCGCCCGGCGGTAGCCGTGTGTTTGCGGGCGTTTTGCATTTGCGCCAAACTGCGCCGAGCTGAGCAACCCATGCCGATGTGTCCCGCGTCACAGATGGGGACTGCCTGTATTCAGGACCGCCCCCACTTATGACTGTGATCGAAATGACTAACCAGGACAGCAGAGGAAGAAATGTCTCTCATGGGAGAATCGGCACGGAGAGGTTTGTATTGATGAGCTCAGGACCAACGCAGCCTCGACCCGCGAATCAGCACGTGCGGCGGAACCCGCCCATTGCCGGTGAACAGGAGGCCATCGAAAAGGCTCGCAATGGCGATGCCCGGGCCTTCGAGACGCTGTATGCGATGCATAAGCGGCGGGTGTATTCGCTCTGCCTGCGGATGCTGGGCAACGTGGCGGAAGCGGAGGACCTGACGCAGGAGGCCTTCCTGCAGCTGTACCGGAAGATCGGCACCTTCCGCGGGGACTCGGCGTTTTCCACCTGGCTGCACCGGCTGGCGGTGAACGTGGTGCTGATGCACCTCCGCCGGAAGGGCCTGCCTCAGGTGTCGCTGGAGGAGACGCTGGAGCCATCGCAGGACGATGGGCCGCGCAAGGATGTCGGAGCGCGCGACCTGACCCTGTCGGGCTCCATCGACCGGGTGACGCTGGAGCGGGCGATCGAGAACCTGCCGCCCGGGTACCGGCTGGTATTTGTGCTGCACGATGTGGAAGGTTACGAGCATAATGAAATTGCGGAGATGCTCGACTGCTCGATCGGAAACAGCAAATCGCAGCTGCACAAGGCGCGCATGAAGCTGCGGGATCTGCTGCGGACGGGCCAGCGGAAGGAGCAGATCGCGTAATGGTGCATACCATGGACAAAGCCATGACCTGCGCGGAGTTTCAGGAAAAGTTGCCGGAACTGTTCGAAGCCAATGCGGACCTGAACGAGCAGGAACATCTGAAGGGCTGCGAGAACTGCGCGGCGCTGGTGCGGGATCTGGCGTACATCGCCTCTCAGGCGAAGCTGCTGTTGCCGATCCACGATCCCAGCCCGGCGGTTTGGGACAACATCCAGACGGCGATCCGGGGCGGCGGTAATCCCGGAGGCTCGGTCTCGCGCGGCGGCAAATAGGCGCTTCCCGGCGGAGTCCGCTCCATATAATCAGAGAACGAATGAGCGGGACGAGCCAGCCGCGGCCAAAAGCGGGCAAAGTAACGCAAATCGTGCTCACAGGCTTCATGGGCGCCGGCAAGACCACGGCGGGCATGCTGGCGGCCGAGCGTCTGCGCTGGCGGTTTGTGGATATCGACCGCATGGTGGAAGAGCGCGCCGGGATGACGGTGGCGGCCATCTTCGAGCAGCGGGGCGAAGCGGCCTTCCGGGAGATGGAAGCGGCGGCGATCCGGGAGGCGGCGGTTTACGAACAGGTGGTGATGGCGCTGGGCGGCGGCGCCATCGAACGCGACGAGACCCGGGCGTTTCTGGCGTCGCTGGAAACGTGCCGCGTCGTCTACCTTGAAGCTCCTTTCGACACGCTGATGGCGCGCTGCGCGGAGCAATCCGGCGGCGCGGTGCGTCCGGTGCTGCGGGACCGCGAACGGCTGACGGCGCGCTGGCAGGCGCGGTTGCCTCTGTACCAGCAGGCCGACGCGACGGTTTCGACGGTAGACCTTGCGCCGGAAGCCGTTGCCGAGGCGGTTCTGGCGGCGGCCGGCGTGGCTGCCGCGGAGAGCGCTCCGGCCGGACCACAGATACGTACCGGGGTGAATACGGAGGCGCGCGCATGAGCCGGCCGATCAGCCCGCGGGGCGTGGTGCTGTTCTCGTTTGGCGTGGCGATCGCGCTTTATCTTGCCTACCTGCTGCGCGCCGAGCTGGTGGTGATCTATGTCAGCGGGCTGTTCGCGGTGGTGCTGATGCCGCTGGTGCGGTCCATCATGCGGGTGCGGATCGGCCGCTGGCATCCCAGCCGGGCGATAGCGGTGCTGATCATGCTGGTGCTGACGGTGGGCGGACTGACGTTGTTCTTCGTCTTCGGCCTGGCGCCGGCTTTCCGCGATCTGCGGGAGTTTGTCCGCGAGCTGCCAAATCGGGCGCCGGAATTCTTCGCCCGCATGGAGCGTCTGCCGATCCTCCGGGACCTCAACCTGCAGTCGCTGCAGCAAAAGATTCAGGACGTGGTGGGGAACCTGGCGACCTACGCGGTGAAATTCGCCGGCGACTGGGCGGGCACGCTGGCGCGGCTGCTGGCCGGCGTGGTGCTGACCATCTACTTCATCATCGAGGGAGATGAGGCGTACGCCTGGTTTCTTTCGCTGTTTCCGCTGGAGCGGCGGGTGCGGCTGGATCAGACGCTGGAGCGGGCCGCCGTGCGGATGGGCCGCTGGCTGCTGGGGCAGGGCTCGCTGATGCTGATCCTGGGCGTCGCCAGCACGGTGGTGTTTGCGCTGCTGCGCATCCGGTATGCCTATGCGCTGGGCATCATTATGGGCCTGTTCAACCTGGTTCCGGTCGCGGGCGCGGTGGTCTCCGTCTCGCTGGTGGTGGTGGTGGCGGCGCTGGACTCGTGGGGCCGCGTGCTGGGCGTGCTCATCTTCTACTTCGCCTACGTGCAAATTGAAAATACGTGGCTGACGCCGCGCATCATGAAGACCCAGGTGGATCTGGCGGGGCTGACCATCCTGATCGCGCTGCTGCTGGGATCGTCGCTGGCCGGGGTCATCGGGGCCATGGTGGCCGTGCCCACCGCCGTGCTGGTGGCGGTGCTGCTGGACGAATACGCGGTGCATGGCAGCGAGGTGGTCGTGCAGGAGACGAAGCCGGCCACGATTGTCGCTCCGTAGTGGAGCAGGGAACTCTGGCCCTGATCCGAGCCGCGGGGATGGCGAGCGAGGAATTTCGGGCGATTCTCCAAATTCCACGCCACCTCTGTGCCGCTCGTCACGGACGAAATGCAGCGGGTATGATGAATGTTGGGTTCTTCCCTGTCGATTGCGGAATCCAATCATTCCATGTCCTTTTACTTTATGCATGACGCCGGCCCCCGTTCAGGATGCGTATGTCCGTGAATTCAGCAGCTTCCGGCATCGACCCTGCCATTGTCGCCATCGACCAGCCCGCCATTGGCGCGGCGGGAAACTGGGGTGGGACTTCGCACTCCCCGCTGCACGCGCCGCGGGCGGGTGAAACAGCCTCGCTGCTGGCCGACTACCTGGAGCTGTTCAAGCTGCGGGTGACGCTGCTGGTCACCCTGACGGGGTGGGCCGGGTTCTACATGGGATCGATGCGCACCGGCATCAGCAGCATTCAGCCGGGGCTGGTGGAGACGCTGCTGGGCATTGCGGCGGTCTCGGCGGGTTCGGCTGCGCTCAACCAGTGCATCGAGCGCAAGCTGGACGCGCGGATGACGCGGACAAAGAACCGTCCCATGGCCGCGGGGCGGATTGGCCTGACGCATGGCATTCTGGTGGGGCTGATTCTGATTGTGGCGGGCACCCTCTGGCTGACGCTGGAGACAAACCCCATCACCGGCGCGCTCACGCTGCTGACGGCGCTGGTCTATGTCACGATTTACACGCCGCTGAAGCGGGTGACTCCGATTGCGACCTTTGTCGGGGCCTTTCCGGGAGCTATGCCGCCGCTGCTGGGATGGACCGCGGCGCGGGGCATGATCGAATGGGAAGGGGTGGCGCTGTTCGCCATCCTGTTCGTCTGGCAGTTTCCGCACTTCATGTCGATCGCTTGGCTGTACAAGGACGATTACGCGAAGGTGGGAATCCGCATGCTGCCGGCGATTGAGCCGGACGGATGGTCCACGGCGCTGGAAGCGCTGACCTACGCGGTGCTGATGATTCCGGCCAGCCTGCTGCCCGTGTGGCTGCACATGGACGGCCGAATCTACATGGTTGTCGCGTTGGTACTGGGGGTGCTGTATCTGGCGTATACAATCCGGTTTGCGCGCATTGTGAAAGCGCGCAGCAAGGCGGAGTCCAGGATGTATGCCCGCGATCTGCTGAAGGTGAGTGTGATCTATCTGCCGCTGCTGCTCACCGTTCTCATGCTGAATGCGGCAGGGAAATGACGCTGAGCCTGCTATGTCGACGTTGACGCAATCCGCAAGCACGCTCGCCGGGGGCAACGTGCTGGCGGCGCCCATTGAGATCGACCATCTGACGCACGACTATGGTGCGCGCGTGGCGCTCAAAGAGCTGAGCTTCACCGTCGGGCAGGGAGAGATTTTCGGCCTGCTGGGGCCGAACGGCAGCGGCAAGACCACGCTCTTCCGGATTCTCTCCACGCTGATGACGCCCAGCGGCGGCGCGGCGCGGATCAACGGCTTCGATGCGGGCCGCGAGCCGAACAAGGTGCGGCAGCAGACGGGCATCGTCTTCCAGGCAAGCAGCGTGGACGTGAAGCTGACTGTGGCGGAAAACCTGAAGCATCAGGGGCATCTGTACGGGCTGAGCGGCGCGGTGCTGCGCACACGGATCGCCGAGGTGCTGTCACGGGTGGGGTTGCTGGATCGAGCCAGGGACATTGTGGAAACGCTCTCCGGCGGACAGAAGCGCCGCGTGGAGCTGGCCAAGGGGCTGATCCACGCGCCATCGGTGCTGCTGCTCGACGAGCCCACCACCGGGCTCGATCCCGGAGCGCGCCGCGATCTTTGGCTTTACCTGAAGACGCTGCGCGAGCAGGACGATGTGACCATCCTGGTCACCACCCACTTGATGGAAGAGGCTGAGCACTGCGACCGGCTGGCGATTCTGAACGAGGGCAACCTGGTGGCCATGGGCTCGCCGGCGGAGCTGAAGGCGCAGATCGGCGGGGAAGTGGTGACATTTGAGACGGCCGGTCCGGAAGAAGCGGCGAAGCTGGCCGAACTGATGGCCAACCGCTTCGTGGTGGGACCGACGGTGCTGGAGAACAAGGTCCGCGTCGAGCGCGAGCAGGGGCACCGCTTCCTCACCGATGTGGTGGAGGCATTTCCGGGCATGGTGGAGAGCGTCTCGGTCGCGCGGCCCACGCTCGAAGACGTATTTATCGACCGCACCGGCCACCGGTTCTGGAACGAGAATCAGCAGACGGAAGAGCCGAAGAAGAAAAGGAGGCACTGATGGCGACGATGGCTCCAACCGTGCTGCGACGGACGGCGGTATCGACTCCAGGGGTGCTGACGCCGGCCTGGTCGCTCTGCGTGCGCGAGATTGTCCGCTTCTATCGGCAGAAGGCGCGCGTGGTGGGCGTGATTGCCACGCCGCTGCTCTTCTGGATCGTGCTGGGATCGGGGTTTGCGCGGAGTTTCGAGTCCGGAGCGGGCTCCAGTTCCTACCTGGCGTATTTCTTTCCCGGTTCCGTGGTCATGATCGTGCTGTTTACGGCCATCTTCAGCATGATGTCGCTGATCGCCGACCGCAATGAGGGCTTCCTGCTGTCGGTGCTGGCCGCGCCGGTCAAGCGCTCGTCGATTGTGCTGGGCAAGGTGCTGGGCGGCTCGATTCTGGCGGCGATCCAGGGAATCATCTTCCTGGTGTTCGCGCCGCTGGTGGGCGATCACCTCAGCATGGCCGCCGTTGGCATCAGCATTGGCGTGATCGCGCTCCTCAGCTTTGAGCTGACGGCGCTGGGATTTGCCATCGCCTGGCCGATGGATTCGCCGCAGGCCTTTCATGCCATCGTGAACCTGATCCTGCTGCCCCTGTGGATGCTCTCCGGCTCGCTCTTCCCGGCGGACCGGGCCTCGGGCTGGCTGCGCGTGGTGATGGAGCTGAATCCGCTGAGCTATGGCGTGGATGCGCTGCGGAACGCGCTGTTTCCGGCGGAGCCTACACTGTTCTCGCTGGGTACGAATCTGGCGGTTACTGCGGCATTCTGCGTGGCGATTTTCGCCATCTCCTGGGCGGTTGTCAATCGCCGGACCCACAAGCCGGCGGCTTAATCGGAGACAGGGAAACAGCGTGACAACAGCAACGAGCACAAAGCGATCCATGTCCGTCCCGGTCGCGGGAATTATCGGGGTCAGCGCGCTGGCCACCGTGTTTCTTTTCTGGCTGATCTACCTGCACACGCCTCCGGCCGCCGCAGCCGGGCACTATCTGTTTCTGCCAAATCTGATTGCGCTGCTGAACGGCATGGCCGGCATCGCGCTGGTGGTCGGCTACTACTTCATCCGCCATCACCGGATTGCGGCGCACCGTGCGGCAATGTTTACGGCCTTTGCCTTCAGCTCGCTGTTTCTGGTGTGTTACGTGGTCAACCACGCGCTGCACGGAGACATTCTGTATCCGGTACACGACGCGGTGTATTACTATGCCTATCTGCCGGTGCTGATCAGCCACATCATTCTGGCCACGCTGGCGCTGCCGGTGGTGCTCATCACCTTCTACCTGTCGCTTTCGGGGCGGATTCCGCAGCACCGGAAGCTGGCGCGGTGGACCTTTCCGGTGTGGCTCTATGTCTCGGTCACCGGCGTGGTGGTGCGCATGATGCTGTTCGGAGCTTTTAAGTAGGTAGGGTGGTCTATGGAGAAAGCCTCCGTTCATCTGGTGGCGGAAGAGCCGGCCGGTAAGCTTCCGGAAGCGAAACGCTCGCGGTCGCTGCTGCGCGCGGGAGCGGGTACGCTGGGCTCCGGAGCGCTGGCGGCGGGGCTGGCGGAGAAGGTCTTCGGCGGCATCGGGCCGGATGGTGCGCATACCAGTCCGGGCTGGCTGGCGCTGATCGTCGCGCTGATGAGCCTGCCGTTCGGGCTGATGCTGTTCGTGCTGGGCACGGCACGCTGGCTGCGCAGCCGTCGGCGCGGCTGAGCCGGCATCTCTCAGCCGCGGCGATTCAGAACAGCGCTACTTCCAGTTCGGCGGCAGCACACCGATGGTGTGCAGCCAGGTTGTGGCCAGTTTCGGCCAGTGCGTGATGGGCAGCTTTGTCGGGCGCAGGCCGTAGCCGTGTCCGCCTTTGGTGTAGACGTGCAGCTCGGCGGGGACTCCGTTCTGCTTGAGCTTCATGAAGTAGTCGACGACGTTCTCCACGTGGACCGGATCGTCCTCCGCCTGCACCAGGAAAGTGGGCGGAACGCCCGATGTGACGGGAATGCCGGGATTGAAGACGAAGGTCTTCTCGGCCAGCGCAATCCAGCCGGGATAGATGATCATGGCGAAGTCCGGCTTGCAGCTCAGGCGGTCGGCAGCATCGACGGCGGGATAATGACGCCTCTCGTAGTGAGTGCTGAGGGCGGCGGCCATATAGCCTCCCGCCGAAAAGCCGATGATGCCGATGCGGTTGGGGTCGATGTGCCAGGCGGCGGCGTGTTCGCGGACCAGGCCCATGGCGCGCTGGGCGTCCTGCAGGGCTTCTCCGGACTTGGGGTAAGGCCCGGTGTTGGGCACGCGGTACTTGAGCAGAATGCAGTTGACGCCGATGGAGTTCAGCCAGGTGCAGACCTCGGTGCCTTCGAGGTCGATGGCGAGATACTGGTACGCTCCGCCGGGGAAGACCACCACGGCGGCATGGCTGTTGTGCGCCGATGGCGCGGCATACAGTGTGATGGTGGGCACGCTGACATTGGCGATGCGCATCACGGGGCGTCCGGCGACGAGCTGGCTGGACGGAGTGGTGATGTTTCGCTCCGGACCGGTGGCCATCTCCGGACCCGGCGCGCCATGCGGCCAGAGCACGAGGGTGGGATGGCCCGGCCCGGGATGCCAGTCGCTGGGCGTCGGGACGGGGGTGGCGGCGGAAGCGGTGAGCGAGGCGGAAACGGCCGCCACAGCGAGCAGGCGGAAGAGCGTCTGAATCATGCCGGAGAATCTCCCCGGCCATCTTAGACGAAGAGAACGCCGCCAGTCGGCAGGGACGAAGAGATCCCGCCGCACGCGGCAGGCTGCCGATCAGGGCTGGCCAGGGGCCTGGCCGGGCTGCTGCCCGCTCGGCGATCCGCTGGAGGCGGGCTGCGGAGCTGTGCCCGGTGTTGGCGGCGGCGAGTCGCCAGGGTCGCCGGGCTGCTGCATGTCCTTCGGGTATCGGACGGGGCGCATTTGCGGCGTGGTCCTGCTGTTCTCGCCGGGTAGCTGTTCTCCGGGTTTCCGAAGAGTGGGCGCGCCGCGGGGCGCGTTGTCCAGCGAGACGTCGCTGGCCGAGGGGTCGCCCAGCTCGACCACGTGCACGTTGGGGTTGGGAACAGGCTCATTTCCCCAGTAGCCCTGCATCTCATTGGCGGTGCGCACAATCATCGGCTGGCCCACCCGCGCCAGATCGTCACGGACCACCAAAGGCCCGACAAAGCGGACGAATTCCACCGGATGGGGAACCTTGCCGTAGACCCAGGTGACGATCGGCTGACCTTTTGAGTCAGTCTCGCGGAATCGCTGCGTGGGCTCGCCTTTTGCGTAGAGCACCATGTCGCGATCCATGCCAACGAGGACGCGGTGTTCGTCGATAGCCTTGCGCAGGAAGGGTGGCAGTGTCTCGGCGTAGGCCTGGGCGGGCGATTTCGATCCGAAGTCGATGAGCGGCTTCAGCAGCGCCTGCACCTGCTCTCCGCTGATGTTCGGGATGGCGGACTGGAACTGGAGGATGATGCGGGTGCCGGCGGGAACCGTGAGACTGTCCTGCGAGAGGGGCGTGGTCGCATTGCCCACGCCAAGAGAGACGTGGCTGAGAAAGCGATGCTTATGGAAGGGACCGCCGTTCAGATCGAAAATAATGTCGTTGCGATGGAAGCGGATGGCGGTGATCGCTACCCGGCTGCCAGGGGTGACGCTGGTGCCCTTCGTGTCCAGCAGGTGAACGTACTGCCTGCCGGAGGGGTCCATGGGGCCGTTGGCGTGCAGCGTGATCACCGCAATGGGAAGCGGCCGCACGGCAAAGCCCTGCTCCGACTGAAGATGGCGAATCAGCTCTCCGCGGCCGAGCTCGTTGATGGGCTCCCGGGAAAGCGGAACCGCGGTTGGCGTGATGGTGGCGTAGCGTTTTTCAACATGCGCGGAGCGCACCACGAACACCTGAGCGGAAACGGCTCCGGCAATCGCAAATCCAGTGAAGACCGCCGCGAGCGCAGCCGCTTTGCCGAAGAGGATGGCGCATTTCATAGGCCCCCCTGAATGGCGCGGAGCCGAGTGCCAACAGCATGGCCCCACCGAGAGGATTTTTCAAGTGCGACCCATTTAGGCTGGGCCGCGAGGTGGTGGAGTGGCCGGAACGGGCGGGTTGGCCGAGTCGTTCCGGTGCAGCCAGCCGGGGAAGAGCCCATCTGCATGATTTGGAGCGGATATCGCCGGAACGCGTTGTCGCGAAGTTCAGCATCGCGGCGTCCCAGACGAAAGGCGATTTTCGGCCGATGAAAACAGCGGTAAAGTCCGCGGGAGGCGAGCGATTTCCGTTGCGAGTTTAACGCGAGGCGTTCAACGTGGTACGATAAGAGCGGATGCTGGTCGAGGACCGCGAAGGAAGGTCAGGTTGTCAGAAGCGGGAATGCAATCGGGAGGAAAG
>JAJZJJ010000018.1:0-13390 GCA_021810175.1 Acidobacteriota bacterium
GCTCATCGGGATTCCATTTACTGGCGGATTTTTCGGTAAGTTCTATGTTTTCAGCGCGGCGCTCCACGCTGGGATGGTGTGGCTGGCCATTATCGGTTTGATTAACAGCGGGATAGCGGCCTTCTACTATCTGCGGGTGGTTGGGGCGGTCTATTCAAAGCCGGCCGAGAATGCTCCGGTGATGACAGTTTCGTCGCCTTCGGTGGCTCTGGTGGTGGCGCTGGTCCTGACGATCGGGGCAACGCTGGTGCTGGGCATTGTTCCGGGGCGAATTCTCTCCGGGGCGCGGTCGGCGGCGGCAACCTTCTCGGGCAGCTCGACGGCGGTCGCGGCGAGTCCGGCGGTGGCGGAGCGGTAGAGCCTGGTGTGCGACGGCTCGGCCCCCTGGGTTGCATGAAGAGTACACTTGATTGATTTTTCGGCGGTTCCCGAGGGGGTAACCTTGGTTATCTGGTGTAACTCCTTGCCCCAACATCAGATGGGAGACGGCCGTCGATGATCAGCTGACGGCTGTCGGTGATCAGGCGGCGGCTGCGACGGATGAAGTGACCTGTTTTCAGTTAGTAAGGCGACGGCTGTGTATGAACAACTGGCGGCTGCGAGGATGAGTGGGTGAAAAGCTCGGTTAGCGCGAGCTGCGCAGGGAATAGATCGCTCCCTTGTTGCGCATTTATTCGGAACTAGCTCCGATTCGCCTATCTTCTTTCTTAGCCTAAATTCAGGATAGCAGTCCGAGCAAGTTATTGTGCCAACAATTTTGCGATCTCACCGCCTATAACCCATCTGGAATGTGCGCATGTGACTTTGGTGCGGCGGGGCGAGACTTGACGGCTTTCGACGGGGCCTGCAGAATCGTGCGGTACGCTCGTTTTGTTTGCGGGTAGCCCCATCCACCGGTTTCGCGGCGGATGGGGAGGGGATTCAGAGGCGGAAGTAGACGCCGATCATGGGTTCGGCGGTGTGGGTCCAGCTGCTGGCGCCTTGAGCGACGCCAGGGATGAGGTAGGGAGTTTGGTAGAAGTCTCCGCGGTACTGGAGGCGGATCCCCATATGGGGCAGTTCCGCGAAATCCAGACCCGCGCCATAGACATAGACCGGCGAGACGTCTGAGATGGTCTTCATGCCGGAGACCTGCGCGCTGGTGGGTTTGATCCAGATCGCTCCCGCGCCGGCCACGCCGAACGGCCGGAGTTTGCCGACTTTCATGGAAGGAATCCAATCGACCGTAAACTGTTGGGCATGGGCGGATGCAGAAGCGGAGTCTGACCCGGCCCTTACGTAGTTTGCGCAGTAGGGGGCACCGGGCGTGCAGGTATTGCCATAGCCACTGCTGTAGTTTTGGTTAGCGGGACGGAAGGAGTATGTCGCTTCGATTCCGATGAGCGGAGCGAAGATATGGCGGACTTCCACCATGACGCCTGCCGCGGATTTGGTGGACTGGGTGACATTTGAAGTGGTTGTCCTAAACCCGTTGGAGACTGAGGACGACGTATTAACCGATTTGCTGAATGCGGCGTAGAGATTCGCGGCGACATCCGTCTGTGCGTGGAGTGAAGCTGAGCCCAATACTATCGATACTGCCGCTGCGAAAATCCCGAACATGTGCCTTTTGAACACGTGAGCCTCCTTGCTGGTTCGGCGGATAACTTCGTTTTCGTGGGCGCAGGAAAACCTCTGAGCATCGGTGATGCTGGCGTCGTCAGAGGCGGAAGTAGACGCCGATCATGGGTTCGGCGGTGTGGGTCCAGCTGTTGGTATTGCCGTCGACCTGTGTCGTTGTGACAAGGAGGTCGGGAGCTTTGTAGATGTCTCCGCGGTACTGGAGGCGCAGGCCGAGATGGGGCAGTGTCGCGATATCCAGGCCCGCTCCGTAGACGTAGACGCTGCTGGTGCTGGAGGAGGTGTTGCCGGGAGTGAAGATATTCGATACGGGGACCTGGCTGCTGGAGGGGCTGACCCAGAGTGCTCCGACGCCGGCGACGCCAAAGGGACGGAGCTTGCCGATTTTCATGGACGGGATCCAGTCCACGGTGAATTGCTGGGCGCGAGCGGAGACGGAAGCGAAGCTCGCGGGACTAACGGCTCCTGAATATTTTTGCGGGGTGGGAGCAAAGCCGTACTTCTGATTGGCGGGATGGAACGAGTACGTTGCTTCAATTCCGATGAGGGGAGCGAAGAAGTGGCGGACTTCGAGCATGACCCCGACGGAATTTCTGGTGGTCTGGCTGACGCCGAACGTCGGAGAGTAGCTTCCGGGGACGATATAGGACGAGGTACCGTTGGTGGATTTGTTGATGGTTGCGTAGAGATTTGCGGCGACATCCGTCTGCGCGTGGAGTGAAGCTGAGCCCAGTGCTACCGATACTGCCGCTACGAAAAGCCTGAACAGGTGCCTTTTGAACACGTGAGCCTCCTTGCTAATTCGGCAGATAACTTCGTTTTCGTGGGCGTAACCGATTGTACGCTTCGCGGAGAAGAAAGCCGGAGGCTAAAGCGCATTTCAGTTGCGATCCCGGGACAGGGGCATATCCCGGTCTATCCCCTGTTCTGCCGCGCAAGGCTATTGTTGGGCTGGGGTGAGTGATGACGTTGCTTCTCCCCTCTGCCAACGGCGGGCAGAGTTGGAGAACCGATGTGGAGCACCGGTTAGGTCAGGCGGCAGTCGCCTGGCGGTCGCGGACGATTTCGACGGAGCAGGGGGCGTGGCGGCTGACGGTGTCGGCGACGGATCCGAGGAGGTGACGGAGGAGGACGCCGCGGCCGTGGGAGCCCATGAGGATGAGGTCGGCGTGCCATGCAGCGGCTTCGGCGAGGATGGCGTCCACGGGCGAACCCTCGGCGATCTTTGCGCTCACTTCGAGCGCGGGAGCGGAGGAGCGGATGCGGGCCGCGGCATCCTCGGCATCGCGGCGGGCATAGCTCAGCTCCATTTCCAGGGATTCAAAGTGGAGGGTTTGAGCGGCGCGGGTGGGAGCGATGAGGGGACTGGCGACGGCGACGGAGAGGACTTCGACCTGGGTTCCGGAGGGCCAGGGGCGGCGGAGGAACTCGTCGATGGTGATGGCGCTGTGGCGGGAGCCGTCGATGGGGAGAAGGATTCTCATGGGGCACCTCCCGGAGTGGTATTGTGCGCCGGGTTGGGAGGTGAGGCGGTGACGGGGGTCACAGGGGATTTTCTTCCCGCCTCTTTGCGGGAGACGGGGCAGCCGGAGTAGTAGCTCAGATTTGGATTGGTGGCAGGGGTGGGAAAGGCGGATGCTTCGCATTGTCCCGCCTCCCAACTGCCGGGAGACGGGGCAGCCGGGTTGGTGGCTGGGGGTAAAGGAAAAGGCGCGAGCGGTGCTCGCGCCTTTTTTGTTTGCAGAGGGGGTATCTCTGCCGGTTCGCTGGTGTTGCTTAGCTGCGGCTGACCTTCAGCATGACGACGCCGTGGGAGGGGACCATGACGGTGTATTTGCCGTTGGTGGCCTGAACGTTCTGGTGACGCCAGAGGTCGCGCAGGTGAGCGTGGGGGCCGTAGCCGATGGATTTGAGGGTGAGGGTCATGGAGTGCGGCTCGGTATCGCGGTTGAAGAGGCCGACGGCCAGGTCTCCGTGGTTGAGCGGCTTGACCCAGGTTTCGGTTAGTCCGACGGCGAAGGCGCGGTGTCCCTGCTTGCCGAGCGGGTCCTGATCGACGGCGATAACTTCCTTATTGCCGAGGATGGAGAGGGTCTGGGCGCTCATGTGGCTGAGGTCGTTGCCGGCGATGAGCGGAGCGGCGAGGATGGCCCAGAGGCTGAAGTGGGTCTTGTACTCGTCGAAGGTCATGCCGCCGTTGCCGACTTCGAGCATGTCGGGATCGTTCCAGTGGCCGGGGCCGGAGTATTTGTATAAGGCGAGCTGGTTAAAGCCGATGTCGGCCATGCGGGCGTAGTTATCCTGAATGTCGCCGGTGGTGCGCCAGAGGTTGCCGCCGACGGAGGCGCCCCACTTCCAGACGTCGTCCCAGCCGTACTGGCAGAGGCTGAAGACGATGGGACGGCCAGTGGCGACGAGGGCGTCGTGCATCTGGCGGTAGGCGTTCTTCATCATGGCAAACTGGGCCTGCTGGTCGTGGGGGTGGGCCTTCTGCATGATGGGGATATAGCTGCAGAGGTCGTACTTCAGGTAGTCGATGCCCCATTTGGCATAGGTTTCGGCGTCCTGCTGGACGTGGCCGTAGCTGCCGGTGAATCCGGCGCAGGTTTTGGGGCCAGGGGAGGAGTAGATGCCGAGCTTGAGGCCGCGGGCGTGGACGTAGTCGGCGAGGGCCTTCATGTCAGGGAATTTGCTGTTGGGATGGATGAAGCCCTGGGCATCGCGCTTGCCTTCCCAGGTGTCGTCGATGTTGACGTAGACGTAGCCGTCGTTGCGGAGTCCGCTGGAGACGAGGGCGTCGGCGGCGGCGCGGACGTCGGCGGCGTCAACCTTGCCGGCGAAGTGGTTCCAGCTGTTCCAGCCCATGGGCGGAGTGGCGGCCAGGGTGGGATCCTTCTTTTGGGCGAAGGCGGGAAGGGCGAGGGCGGCGAGAATGAATGCGGTTACAACGAGCCTGAGTCTGGACACCAGAGGGCTTCCTTTCGCGACGGAACTGGGTGGGTAAAGCGGTCGCTGGCCAGTTTACCGCAAAGGACTGTGCAGGATGGGGTGGTTAGTGGAAGAGGGCGCCCCAGAGGGTGTCGACGGTGGCGTGGGTGATGGCGGAGGCGGGGACGCGACGGTCGGTTCGCCAGGCGCGGCCGTAGAAGATGCCGGCGATGGCGGCGAGGAGGACGTAGCGTCCGTTGAAGTGGAGGGCGTGCTTGTTGAAGTGGGAGAGGCCGAAGAGGGCGGCGGTGAGGAGGAGCGCGGGGGTGCGGCCGAGGCGGCGTTCGAGGAGGTTCTGCATCCAGCCGCGGAAGAAGATTTCCTCGGGGAGCGCGACGGCGAAGAAGGAGTAGATCCAGAGGGGTGCGACGAGCCAGGGATGGGCGATGCGGCTGTGGAGGTGGAGGAATCCGAGAGCGAGGCCGAGAGGGATGGCGATGGGCGCGTAGAAGAGGAATTCGCGGAGGCCGGTGCGGAGGTCGCGGAGGCGGAAGCGGAGAGTGTAGCCGACGCCGGAGAGCTGGCGGATGGCGAGGAATCCATAGAGGCCGGAGTTGAGGAGGATGAGCTTGCCGAGGACGTCGATGCGGGGAGGCCAGGCGGGCTGGAGCCAGCGGAGATCAACGGAGAGGCCGAGGGGGACGAGGATGAGGAAGTCCAGCCAGTGGGCGCGCTGCTGGGGGTCGAGGCGGGCGGCGATGTGAAGGACGGCGGCGATGGCGGGCGGGATGAGCAGATAGAGGATGAGCCAGGGCCAGGCGAAGGTGTGGGCGGCGAGGCTGACGATGAGGTACGGCGCGGCAAAGACGGAGGGCGCGGCGATGCGGACGGGGATGGGGAGGGAGCGGATCCAATGGATGCAGCGTGGGCCGACCAGGCCGAAGGCGAGGATGGGAAAGATGGCCAGAGCGGCGGCGATGGCTGTGGGGATCCAGAAATGGGGCGAGGGAGAGGGCACGGAATTATGGTAGCGGGCGGAGGCGTACGGGGGCCGGAGCGGGCGGGGCTGATTCCGATGGCGCGGCGGGTTCGGGTACGGATGGGCGGGAAGGCGGCGGGTAGTGTCCTAATTTGGATTTTGGGCTGCGTTCTGCTGCTTTGTGGCCTTCGGGTTGGGGTGAATCTCAGCGTCGAATCTAGCTCCAAATTGACCGCAAACCAGCAGGCCGACGAAATCTTGCTCAACCTTCCGTCTCAGTCTTCCCACATGAAGAAAGTGACCTTTGATATCGAACGTAAGCCAGCCCTCGTGGAATCTGCGCGACATCTCCTGATTCATGCTGACAGACACGGAGATGCGATGTGGCGTCTTCGGCGGCAAAAAAGTGTTCTCTCCGATGCTGAAGGCGTAGCGATTCCCGTCTGGTCCAGAAAACTCAATACTGCCTTGGACGATTGTTACTGGAGCGTCGGTCTTGTTGACTACTTCTGCCGCGATATCCAGCAATACAGCGCCCGGATGTCGTTGATCCTCCGTAAACGGCGTTCGCCAATTAACAACTTCGATCCATTGTTCCAGGGCTACTTCCTGCAATCGAATACTGTCGCGAGCGGCTTCCGTGGCCTTGCGCGTTTCGTTGGTCTGTTCCGCAATGGCCAGGAGTGTGAGCAAGATGGCCCATACGGTCGTTCCTTCCGGCCAACGAAACGCGGCTCGAAATATATGCCAAGCTGGGGCATTCCAGTTGGCCTTTTGTGGATTGTCTGCGGGATGCTTCTGGCGAGATTCAGTGGAAACAGCAGGTTTGTTTGCATTTGCGGGGTTTTGGCCGCCGTTGAGGGCGGAATTCTCATTATGATGCAGGGATACTATAAGCCCAGACCCGAGCACAACTATCAACGCCGCCAAGTATTTCCGCATAATTCTGAAATTGTACCCCAAAAACGTCTTGACCCGGCGCAGTTGATGGGGTACAGTAATATCAGTGAGGGCGGAAGAATGGCGAATAACCTCAGCAAAGACAAACAGATAGCGGTAATCGCAGCACTGGCGGAAGGCTCCAGCATTCGCTCGATTGAGCGGATGACTGGCATTCATCGGGACACGATCATGCGGCTGGGCGTTCGCGTTGGACAAGGCTGCACTGCACTGATGGATTCGACCATGCGCGATCTGCCCTGCACGCGGCTGGAACTGGACGAGATTTGGGGATTCGTCGGAAAAAAGGAAAGCCGTGTGCGCCCCGGAGACGATCCGCAGTTTGGGAACGTCTGGACGTGGTGCGCGATTGACGCCGAGACGAAGCTGGTTCCGGCCTTCAAGGTTGGGGACCGGGGACCGAAAACGGCTATGGCCTTCATCGGCGATGTGGCTGGCCGTATGCGGAATCGAGTGCAAATCTCCACGGACGGTCTGAAGGCATACGTCAATGCCATCGAAGAGACTTTTGGGGCCGATGTGGACTACGGCCAAATCGTTAAGGTCTACGGGACCGAAGAGTCGGATCACCGCCGATACAGCCCCCCGGAGGTAATCTCCTGCGAAAAGACAGTCATCTCGGGGCACCCCGATGTGGACCTGATTTCAACCAGCTATGTAGAGCGGCTGAATGCTACCACTCGGTTGCACATGCGGAGGCTCACCCGACTCACTCACGCCTTCAGCAAGAAGCGTGAAAACTTCGAGGCCGCAGTGGGGCTGCACTTCGCCTATTACAACTTCGTTCGGCGGCACAATACGCTGCGCTGCACTCCGGCGATGGCCGCTGGCGTAGCAAAGACATTCTGGAGCGTGGGAGATTTGGTGGGGGCAGCAGCATGACCAGCGAAATGAAGACCACGATTGGGCCAGAGGACATTCTGGCCATGGAATTGGAGTGCGCGGGATGCGGATCCATCGTATCTCGGCCGATCAAGGATTGCAGACTGTCAACGCGCTCATGCCCAAATTGCGGAGCAATGTGGATTGATATGCAGCGGGAGTTTCAGGAACTCGAACGCCTCGTTCTCACATTGAGGATGTTTTCCAGCAGGGCCAGTGAAAAGAGCGGTATGCCTTTCCGCGTCAAGTTTGAGATCGCCCAGCCCAGGAAAGCGTCTCAATGAGCCATATAACTGAGTTGCGGGATGTTATCCATAAGCTTCACCACGCGAAGGCGAAGCATGTTCACAGCGTTCCCGTCCGAGAGGAATTTCAGGGGCGAGTTGTTTGGGACGGGGTGGTCGAGGTTTTCGATCTGACTGGCCACCCAAAAGCCAACCGGATTTACGCCTGGGCGCATGAGACGGACGATCCTAAGCACCCAAAGAAGTATGTGACTGTCCTCCATATGCCGCCAGTGGTATCGCCAGAGACAGCCGTTCGAGCGGCCATCGTACAGGAGTCGAAGCAGCGTGACCGAAGCAAAGAAAACTAGGAAACCGGGAAGGCCGAAGCTGCCAAAGGGCGAGTCAAAGGCGAAGTTCCTGCGCGTTCGCGTCACTCCAGATGAGATGAAGGCATTTGAGAAGGAGGCAAAGGCCAGCGGCAACAGCGTATCTGAATGGAGCCGAAGCATTCTGAGGGCCGCTATAGGAGCGTGAACCTGTGGATTTCAAATTAGGACACTACCAGGCGGCGGGGCGCATTGACCGGCAATCGGGGGGGCTGTAACGTTAAGAGTTCGGCCTTACTTCAATCCAGTCATCGAGGATCACTTGTCTGCGTCTGCTGCTCTGAGGAAAACTGCGCTGAATGCCCTGCATCGCCGGCTGGGCGCGAAGATGGTGGATTTTGGCGGATGGGACATGCCGGTGGAGTACTCGGGGCTGATCGCCGAGCATCTGGCTGTGCGGACCGGGGTGGGGCTGTTCGATGTCAGCCACATGGGGGATATCCAGCTGCGCGGGCCGGGGTCGCTGGACGCGGTGCAGCATATCTCGATGAACGACGCGAGCCGGCTGCAGGAAGGGCAGGCGCAGTATTCGGCGATGCTGTATCCGCAGGGGACGTTTGTGGACGACATTATCGTGCACAAATTCAGCGCGAACGATTATCTGCTGGTGATTAACGCGGGGACGCGGGAGAAGGATTACCAGTGGGTGCGGCAGAACGCGCGGCGGTTCGACTGCCATGTGAGCGACTACAGCGACTATTACACGCAGCTGGCGATCCAGGGGCCGAAGGCGCAGGAGACTCTGCAGAAGCTGACGAACGCCAACCTGGAAGCGGTGAAGTTTTACTGGTTCACGTGGGGAACGGTTTGCGGGCTGCCGAATACGCTGATTGCGCGGACGGGGTACACGGGCGAGGACGGATTCGAGATCTATGTGCCGTCGGACGCGGCGACGAGCGAGCGCGTTTGGAACGAAGTGATGGAGGCGGGGAAGGAATTCGGGATTGTGCCGTGCGGGCTGGGGGCGCGGAACACGCTGCGGCTGGAGGCGGCGCTGTCGCTGTACGGGCACGAGATTTCAGACGAGATTAACGTGTACGAGGCGGGGCTGGACCGCTTCTGCAAGATGGAAAAGGGCGTGTTTGTAGGGCGCGAGGCACTGCGGCAGGTGCTGGACGACGGCGGGCCGAAGAAGAGGCTGGTGGGGCTGGAGATGGTGGAGCGCGGGATTGCGCGCGATGGCTATCCGGTGAAGGAAACCAGCGGGAAGACGGTGGGGTACGTGACGAGCGGGTCGCCGGCGCCGTTCCTGAAGAAGAATATTGCGCTGGCGTTTGTGCCGAAGGCGTTTGCCGAGCCGGGAGCGGAGGTTGCGGTGGAGATCCGCGGGAATCCGGTGAAGGCAAAGGTGGTGGAGATTCCGTTTTACCGGCGGCCAAAGCGGCCGGCGAGGTCGTAAGGCAGGCTGCAGAAACGCAGCTCGTACCAATCAGGAGAGAGGCCGAGATGGCATATCCCACGAAGTACCGTTACACGCGCGAGCATGAGTGGATCGAGGCGGAAGGCAAGAACGCCACGGTGGGCATTACGGAACACGCACAGGATTCGCTGGGCGATATTGTGTTTGTCGAGCTGCCGAAGGTGGGCGAGAAGGTCGAGAAGGGGAAGGTGTTCGGGAGCGTCGAGTCGGTGAAGGCGGTGAGCGACCTGTATGCGCCGGCGACGGGCACGGTGACAGCCGTAAACGAGGAGCTGACGAAGGCTCCGGAGAAGATCAACGAGAACGCGCATGCGGCGTGGATTATGAAGATCGAGCTGGAGAACGCGGCCGAGGTGGAGTCGCTGCTGACGGCGGCGGACTATGAGGCGTTCGTGAAGGAAGAGACGGGGAATTAGGCGGCGCCACAGGGGCTGAAGCAGTCAGGCAGCCCTCGCCTTTCGGCACGACTGAAGTCGTGCCCTGATACAAAGCGGTTATTTGCGTTTCCGGATATAGAGAACTCATGCGCTATTTGCCTAAATCGGATGCTGAGCGTGCGGCTATGCTGCGCGAGATCGGCGCTTCGTCGATCGACGAGCTGTTTTCCATTATTCCTGAGGAGTACCGGCTGAGGCGGGATCTGGAGATTCCGCGGCAGATGGGCGAGTCGGAAATTGTGGGCCACTTTAAGGATGCCGCGGCGCGGAACGCGAACGGCTATGCGAGCTTTCTGGGGGCGGGCGTCTACCGGCACTACCGGCCGGTGGTGATCGACACCATCGTGCAGCGGGGCGAGTTTCTGACGTCGTATACGCCGTACCAGGCGGAGATTACGCAGGGGACGCTGCAGGCGATCTTCGAGTTCCAGACGATGATCTGCGAGCTGACGGGGATGGACATCGCCAACGCGTCGATGTACGACGGGTCGACGGCGTGTCCTGAGGCAGTACTGATGTCGATGCGGGTGACGGGTCGCGACGGAGTGGTGGTGGCGCGGAGCGTGCATCCGGAGTATCGCGAGGTGATGCGGACGTACGCGCAGCATCGCGAGGCAGAGAGCGGGCGGACGACGCGGGAGGTTGGGTTTGGCGAGGACGGCCGAATTGACCTGAAGGCGCTGGATGCAGCGGTGAGCGAGGAGACGGCTTGCGTGCTGGTGCAGGCGCCGAACTTCTTTGGGGTGGTTGAAGACATTCCCGCGGTTGCGGAGATTGCGCACAGGAAAGGCGCGCTGCTGGTGGTGGCGATTGCCGAGGCTATTTCGCTGGGCGTGGTGCGGCCTCCGGCGGAGGCGGACATTGTGGCGATGGAGGCGCAGTCGTACGGAGTGGCGCCGAGCTACGGCGGTCCCTTCTGCGGAGTGATCGCGGCGAAGGAGAAGTACCTGCGGCAGATGCCGGGACGGCTGGTGGGCGAGACGAAAGATAAGCAGGGGCGGCGCGGTTTTGTGCTGACGCTGTCGACACGCGAGCAGCACATCCGGCGCGAGAAGGCGACTTCGAACATCTGCACGAATCAGGCGCTGGTGGCGCTGATGGCGACGATCTTCATGACCATTTACGGCAAAGAGGGCATGAAGGAAGTGGCGCTGCAGAATCTGGCGAAAGCGGATTACGCGGCGCGGACTCTGGGCGCGAAGGGGAAGCTGCTGTTTGGCGGCTCGCCGCGGTTCAACGAATTTGTGCTGACGACGGACGAGGCTCCGGAGGCGCTGAACGAGCGGCTGCTCGAAGAGAAGATTATTGGCGGAGCGCCGCTGAAGCGGTGGTATCCGGAGCTGGGCAATGCGACGCTGTGGTGCGCGACGGAGCTGACGTCGAGAGATGAGATCGACCGGGCGGCCGCGGTGGTGGGGCGGTAGAGAAGAATCTTTACCACAGAGGACGCAGAGTACACAGAGGACTTTGGGGTTTGCGGGTTCGATCGATGGAAGCGGTTCAACAGCCGGAAGGGAAATCAGAAGACGATGGCAGCAGAAGCCACTGAACAGTTCATCGGCACACAGCGCAAGGTGACGGCGCACCTGACGCAGGATGAGGGGCTGAGCTTTGAGAAGTCGGCGCCGGGGAAGAAGGCTTACCGGCTGGCGCCGCTGGATGTTCCGGAGGTTGACGCCGCGTCGCTGCTCGGAAGCGCGTACCGGGCGGAGAGCGCGGAGCTGCCGGAGCTGAGCGAGATTGAGATTGTGCGGCACTTTACGCGGCTCTCGACGTGGAATTACGCCATCGATCTGGGGATGTATCCGCTGGGCAGCTGCACGATGAAGTACAACCCGCGGGTGAACGAGTTTGTGTCGCGGCTGGAGGGGATTGCGGAGGCGCATCCTTATCAGCCGGAGGCGCTGTCGCAGGGATCGCTGGGGATCATCCGGCTTTTGCAACAGTGTCTGACGGAAATTACCGGGATGGACGCGATCACGCTGCAGCCGGCGGCGGGCGCGCACGGGGAGTTCACGGGGATTCTGCTGGCGCGGGCGTATCACGAGGCGAAGGGGAATCCGCGGAAGACGGTGATTATTCCCGACTCGGCGCACGGGACGAATCCGGCGACGGCGGCGATGTGCGGCTATGAGGTGGTGAACTTCAAGTCGAACGCGAACGGCGGCGTGGACGTGGAGGCGCTGGCGGCGGCGGTGACGGAAGAGACGGCCGCGCTCATGCTGACCAATCCGTCGACGATTGGGGTGTTTGAGAACGAGATTCACCGTATTGCGGACATTCTGCATGCGAAGGGCGCGCTGCTATATATGGATGGCGCGAATATGAACGCGCTGTGCGGGAAGGTGCGGCCGGGCGACTTTGGCGTGGATGTGATGCACCTGAATCTGCACAAGACGTTTTCGACTCCGCATGGAGGCGGCGGGCCGGGATCGGGTCCGGTGGCGTGCAGGAAGATTCTGGAGCCGTATTTGCCGACGCCGGTGGTGGAAGAGGGCGCGGACGGGCTGCTGCATCTGAACTACGACAGGCCGCAGTCGGTGGGGCGGGTGAAGGCGTTTTTCGGCAACTTCGGGATGTTTGTGCGGGCGCTGGCGTACATTCTGGCGAACGGGCCGGATGGACTGCGGCAGACGACCGAGGATGCGGTGCTGAACGCGAACTACATCCGGGCGAAGCTACAGGACTTGTACGAGCTGCCGTACACGACGCCCTCGATGCATGAGGTGGTGTTCAGCGACCGGCGGCAGACGCGGAACGGAGTGAAGACGGGCGACATTGCGAAGCGGCTCATTGATTATGGGTTTCATCCATACACCGTTTCTTTCCCTTTGATCGTGCCGGGGGCGCTGATGATTGAGCCGACGGAGAGCGAGTCGCGGGAGGAGCTGGATTTGTTTGTGGACGCGATGCGGCAGATTGCGCGCGAGGTGGAAGAGAATCCACAGGTGGTGCTGGACGCGCCGCATTCGACGCGGGTATCGCGGCTGGATGAGACGATGGCGGCGCGGAAGCCGATACTGCGCTGGCGCAGGAGCTAAGGCGGAGTTATTACGGCGCCGGTGGGCAACATCATTGATGGGGCGGACAACGGGTCGGGTAGAGCTTTCAACCGGGCGCTATCTGCGGGGGATTGCGGCCGGTCGCGGATGATTAAATCTAAGTCATCTATTTGTCATGACGGGGTGGGCGAGTGTCGGTGATAGCGCAAACGGCATAAGGATTGCAGTGCGGATGCTGTAAGATCGGTACGCATGCAAAATCGGACATTTCCTCATGCTATGTTGCGTGAGATCTACGAGCAGCCGGAGGCGCTGGCGGCGACGATGGCGCGTTACGCTCCGAGGGGAGCGCTGGACGCGAATGCCTTCGCGGATGTTGCCGAAGCGCTGCGGGGCCGGCAGCGGGTGGTGATTGCGGCGAGCGGGTCGAGCCGGCATGCGGGTCTGGCGGGCGAGATCATGCTGGAGGATCTGGCGGGCCTGGCGGTGGACGTGGAGTATTCGAGCGAGTATATGTATCGCTCGACGCATACGCTGCACGATCCCGGA
>JAJZJJ010000018.1:13400-14675 GCA_021810175.1 Acidobacteriota bacterium
GTGTGTTCGGCGAGGATGACACTGCGGGCTTCTGGGGTGGTTGTGTTGTGGGAGTTGGACGAGCAGGCGGAGGCGCTGGCGGCGCTGCGGGAGGCGAAGGCCCGGGGACTCGCCACGGTGGCGATTACGAATCACGCGGAGTCGCAGATGGCGCGGGAGGCTGACGCTTCGCTGCCGACGCTGGCGGGCCGGGAGGTGGCGATACCGGCGACGAAGAGTTTTACGACGCAACTAAGCGTGCTGTATGTGCTGGCGCTGTATCTGGCGCGGCTGGGCGGGCGCATGACGGCGCACGCGGCGGACGCGCACTGCGAGCAGATGGAGCGGCTGCCGAAGCTGCTGGAGCAGAACCTGGAGCGGTGGGAAGAGCAGATCCGGGCTATCGTCGAAGAGCTGCGCGAGGCGCGGACATTTTTGTATCTGGGGCGGGCGATCCACTATGCGATTGCGCGGGAAGGCGCGCTGAAGCTGAAGGAGTCGGCGTATGTGCAGGCGGAGGGTTTGCCGGCGGGCGAGCTGAAGCATGGGCCGAACGCGCTGGTGAGCCCGGAGGCGCCGCTGGTGGTGCTGGCCACGCGGGACCGGAACGATCCGGACTCGTCGCTGCGGTACGAGCGAACCCTGCAGCTGATGCGCGAGATGCGCGAGCAGGGGGCGAAGGTGATTGCGGTGCATGTGGAGGGCGACGAGGAGGCGGCGCGCTGGAGTAGCCGGCCGGTCGCGGTTCCGGAGTGCGATGAATTTCTGCTGCCGCTGCTGGAAGCAGTGCCGCTGCAGATGCTGGCGTATTTTATTGCGGTGCAGCGCGGGGTGAATGTGGATGCGCCGCGGAATCTGGTGAAGGCGGTGGTGCGGGAGTAACGGAGCACCCTGTCAGTCGACCGGTATCACTCTGGTAACAGTGTGTGGTAACCAGAGAGTCTTGTTTCCTTTGGTTTTTTCGCGATAGTCTCAGGCGTATTCCATTTTTTCGATCGCGCGCAGGGGCCACACGTGTGGTAAGTGGAAAGCGCACTGTACATGCAGAACATACTTCTGGACATCCTGATCATCGGTCTGCTGGTTCTGCTGTTTGGATCCATCTACCGGAAGCACGCCACGGTTCGCATCCGATTCTGGCTGCTGGGGTGGATCTTTGTCCTGGTGCATTTCGGGCTGCTGCTGCTGAATCCATCGCGGGGATCGGGACTGACGGTAACGGCTGCGATGAGCGCGCTGATGGTGTGCGGCGCGGCGTTTGTGCTTTCGTTCAGTATGGTGTGGGAGAGCTACTGG
>JAJZJJ010000019.1 GCA_021810175.1 Acidobacteriota bacterium
GCGCCGCGTAACCGCCACGACCATCCAGACGGTAGGCAGCAAAGGCTACGACGGGTTCACGCTGGCGCTGCTCGCAGGCTAAGGAACGATCACCGCGGCTCCATCCACCGCGTCATGCGCCACAGCCGCCAGGGCGTCATTGGCCTGGCTCAGCGGGAAGACGGTCGTCTTCGGCCGAATGCCGATCTTTGTCGCCAGCGTCACAAAATCGTGCGCGTCCTGCCGCGTCATGTTCGTAACACTGCGCAGCTGCCGCTCGCCCCACAACAGCGAATCGTAATCGAACTCCGGCATCCGGTCGAGGTGGATGGCGTTGATCGCGACAATGCCGCCCTTGCGCAATGAGCCGAGCGCTGCAATCACCACATCGCCGCTCGGGGCAAAGGTCACCGCGCTGTCCAGAGGAACCGGCGGCTTTTCGGTAGCGTCGCCAACCCAGTCTGCGCCCAGCCGCCGCGCCAGTTCCCGGTGCGACGCGCCGCGCGTGGAGACATAGACCTCGCACTTCCAGTGTTTCAGCACTTCGATGGCCAGGTGCGCCGAGGCTCCGAAGCCGAAAAGGCCGACCTTGTCGCCACGCTTCACCTCCGCCACGCGCAGGCTGCGGAAGCCGATGATGCCCGCGCACAGCAGCGGCGCCAGCTTCGTCGCATTCGCGTCCTCAGGCAGCGGGATCAGAAAATCGGCGCGCGCCACGGCGCACTCCGCATAGCCGCCGTTGACCGAATAGCCTGTATAGATCGGATGATCGCAGAGGTTTTCCCTGCCCTTCCGGCAGAGCGGGCAGGTTCCGTCCACGCCGCCCAGCCAGGAAACGCCCACGCGCGCGCCCACGCTGGTGTACCCGGTGCCGCGGCCCAGTTTTTCCACCCGGCCCACAATCTGGTGCCCCGGAATCACAGCCTTGCGTAGTTGCGGCAGCTCTCCGGCCACAATGTGCAGATCGGTCCGGCAAACGCCGCACGCCTCCACCTTCAGCAACACTTCGCCTGGGCCAGGCCTTGGCGTGGGCACATCTTCCAGCACCAGCGGGACATTTGCGGCAGCGGGGTAATGCAGCACGGCAGCACGCATGACCTTCCAGCTTAGCGCCGAATCGCCCCTCATGGCGGCTGTTGGTCAGCAGGGCGCACTTCGGCGTCCCGCCAGACCTTCCGGAATGTCGCGAACGATTACGCCGCGACCGGATGCTGCGCCACATAGGCGGCAATATTTTTGAGTTGCTGCGTCCAGCCGGCTTCGTTGCGGCGCAGAGCCTCCCCGGCGCGCGCGTCCGGCAGATCGTTGAACCCGCACTCGCTTAATTCCAGGAAAGTTCCACCGCGAGGCGACGGCTGCAGTCGAAACTCGACCAGCGTGGGAACTTCCTCCGAGTAGTCCACCTTCGGATCGATCGCATACGGATGCCAGGTGAAGGCGAAGTATTGCTCCGGATCGATTTCCTGGATCACGGCCCGCCAGGGAAGGTCCTCGTATCCAGGATGCGTCATCCCGCCCAGCGATTCCTCGCCGGCCCGGAATGGGCCCTCCAGCCGCACGCCGAACCATTCTCCAAACTCGCGATAGTCCGTCAGCGCATGCCAGACCCGCGTGACCGGTGCATCGATTTCCAGGGACTTTTCAATGCAGTCAGGTTTCATGGGGAACCCTCCGGAGGGCATAGTAACGCCCGCCCTCAGCCGTCGGCAATGACGCAAAATACGGCGCCGCGCCTCCGCATCTGGTAGGATGCTCGGTTATCGAGGCTCTAAGCCGCCGTCAGCAGGATCGGTTCGTCCTTTGTAATCACCAGCGTATGCTCGTAATGCGCGGCCAGTCCGCGGTCGGCGGTCTTCACCGTCCAGCCGTCCTTTGCCAGCACCGAACGCCCCGAGCGGCTGGCGATAATCGGCTCAACCGTAATCACCATCCCCTCCGTCAGCAAACTCGAGGCCGAGGGATCCGGCCAGTTCGGGACGCTGGGCTTCTCGTGAATGGTCCGCCCGATGCCGTGCCCGCACAAATCCCGGATCACGTGAAATCCGCACGACCGCACCTGCTCCTCCACGGCTCGCCCGATCTCCTGCACCCGATTGCCGGCCCGCGCCACTTCCATCGCTTTCTCAAACGCCTGCCGCGCGCAGTCCGCCAGCTGCTGGCCGATGGCCGTCGGCCCGGTCAGCGCCGCATCCGCGCCCACAATCATCGTCTCCGCCGCATCGGCCATAAAGCCATCCTTCTGGATGGTCACGTCCAGCTTCAGCAGGTCGCCGTTGCGAAGCTTCCTGCTCGACGGAATCCCGTGGACCACCTCATCGTTCACGCTGATGCAGCTGATTCCCGGAAACTGGTACACCACCGTCGGCCCTGAAACCGCGCCGTTAGCCCGCATCACATCGCCGCCAATGCGGTCCAGTTCCGCCGTCGTCATTCCTGACTTCGCCGCGGCCTTCATCGCATCCAGCATCAGCCGAACCACGCGCCCCGCGGCGCGCATTGCTGCCATTTCTTCCGGACTCTGTATCGACATATGTTTTACTGAGACGCCGGCCCGCTGGCCAAGGACAACCGCGGCTCCGCGTCCATCTTCCCCTGCTGCAACTCTACTCTCCCAGCAGGAGCCGCTCGCAGCTCTGTGCCCGCCCCGTCGCCGGATCGCACTCCACCAGCAGCGCCGCCATGCGCGGATCGCCCTTCGCCGCCTCGAATTTCCCCGGCATCCCGGTCAGAAATCGATCCAGCACCAGTTGCTTTTCCACTCCGATGATGGAGTCGTAAGGTCCGCTCATCCCCACATCGGTCTGGTACGCCGTTCCGCCCGGCAGCACCCGGTTATCCGCCGTGGGAACGTGCGTATGTGTCCCAATCACCGCCGTCACACGCCCATCCAGGTACCACCCCAGCGCGACCTTCTCGCTGGTGGCCTCCGCGTGGATGTCCACCAGGATGACCTTCGCCGTGATCTTCTCCAGCAGTGCATCGGCCATCCGGAACGGATCTTCGTTATTCGCCATGAACACCCGCCCCTGCAGGTTCACGACCGCGTATTCGGTGCCGGATGCCAGCTTTCCCTGGTAATAGCCATAGCCTGGAAGGTTGGGCGCATAATTCGCCGGCCGGATCACCAGCCGCGGCCGCTCGTGGCTCCCTTCCGGAACCGATTTGAAGTAGTCGATGATCTCTTTCTTGTCCCAGATATGATTGCCCGTCGTCAGGACGTGCGCACCAAGGTCAAACAACTCGTCGGCGATCGCCGGCGTCAAACCGAAACCGCCCGCCGCGTTCTCCGCGTTAATAATGACGAGGTCCACGCCGCGGCCGGAAACAACATGGCCAATATGCTCGCGAACGATGCGGCGGCCCGCGCTGCCGAAGACGTCACCTACGAAAAGTATCTGCAAAATGAAAACTCCCGGGGAAAACCCGATTATAAAAGCTCCGCAATCCAGTTCCGAATGCGCGACGAATCTTCACAGGATTATGCTTCAGTTACAAACCTGATGCATTTCGCGGCCCCATATGTGGTAGGGTGAGCTATGGCCGTCAATACCCGATTCGCAACAGGCGTTCATGCTCTTGCCCTGCTGGCTTCCGAACCGGATGTGCTGCAGACGTCGGACGATGTGGCCGGCAAGCTCAACACTAACCCCGTAGTCATTCGCCGGGTGTTTTCTTTGCTGCATCAGGCGGGGCTCGTTACCAGTCAGAAGGGTCCGCGCGGAGGCTCGAAACTCGCTCGCCCCGCGGACAGCATCAATCTCGGCGAAATCTACACCGCCCTCGATGCCGGACAGGTTTTTCATACCGCCCCGCTCGATGGACCGGAAACCGCGAAGGTCAGCATTGGGCTCCGCCGCGTCTTTCGGCAGGCTGAGGTGGCTCTGCGTGACCAGCTCGCGCAAACTTCCCTGAGCCAGATCGCCAAAAAACCGGCAAAAAAAAGCAAGTCAGCTAAATCGAAGAAGAAGTAAGGCCCTTCTCCCCCATCAGCAGAATCCAAAGATCCGCCTCGCAGCTTTGCTGCGCGCTGCGACAGGGGTGGACTATGCGGTGGCTTCGACGGATAGCAGTTTGCGCGAATCCCGCAGCCACCGCACACACAGGACCAGTGCGATCGAAATCAGCGCCAGCGTCAGGCCGATCCACAGCCCGGACAGCCCGCGCCTGAGAACGAAACACAGCACCGCGCCCAGCGGCAGTCCCAGCATCCAATATCCGGCCAGATTCACCAGCATCGGAAACCGCGTCTCCCCCAGCCCGCGCAGCGCTCCCGTGGAAACGCTCTGAATCCCGTCGAAGATCTGGAAACCGGCCACAATCGCCAGGATATGCGCTCCCAGCGTCAGCACTCGCGCGTCTCCGGTCCACAGCCGGATAATCGGCTCGGGAATCGTCAGCAGCATGACCGCCATGGTCGCCATGAACCCGGCGCCCAGGGCGATCGCCAGCAGACCCGACCGCCGGGCACGAGCCCCATTCCCTGCTCCAATGGCGTGACCGACAGCTACTGCGGCAGCCTGCGCAATCCCCAGCGGAACCATATAGGTGTACGCGGCGCAACTCAGCACAATCTCGTGTGTCGCCAGCGCCACCGCGCCCAGATGCGACGCCATCACCGTCGCCGCTCCAAACGCCGCCACTTCCAGCACCAGTTGCGATGCCGCCGGCAGTCCCAGCCGCAGCAGCTCCCGCAGCCTTGCCCAATCCGGACCTGCCCATCGCGCGAAAAGCGCATGGCCGCGCTCCCGCTCGTACGCCCATGCCACCCACACCAGCACCGCCGCCATGTATACGCGCGCCAGACAGGTGGAGAGCGCCGACCCGCGCACGCCCATCGCCGGCAGTCCCCAGTGCCCGTAAATCAGCGCCCAGTTCCCTGCCAGGTTCACCAGGTTCGCCGTCACCAGCGCAAAGGCCACCGGCCGCACCCGCCCCACTCCCTGCAAATACCGCCGGAAGCCTCCATAGGCCAGCAACGGAAACGTGCCCCAGTTCAGCAGATCCACGTACGACCGCGTCAGTCCCGCCACTGCCGGATCAACACCGCGCCCCGTAAAAACGACCGCCGCACCCACCGTCAACAGCATCAGCAACGGAGCGGAGAACAGCGCCACATAAATCCCCTGCGCCAGTGAGCGGTGGCAGTCGTCGAACCGCCCCGCGCCCCAGAACTGCGACACCAGCGTGTCCAGCCCCAGCAGCAGCCCGATCCCAAACAGAGACGGTGCATAATAGATGGCGTTCCCCAGCCCCACCGCTCCAATCGCCGCAGGCCCCAGACGCCCCACCATCACCAGGTCGACCAGGGTCATCGTCATCCAGCCGAGTTCCGAAAGCACGACGGGCAGCGCCAGCACCAGCAGCGCCCGCAGTTCCTCGCGCACGCGCGCCGGGTGCTCGTGCTGCTCGAAGACCTGGATTTCTCTTGCCTGAAATTCGTTCTCTGCGGTCATCTCGGACGCCGTGCGGTTTGCTCATTGTAGATGCCCGCCAGCACCCGTACCCTGTGTGGTAGATTCAGAGATAGCGACTCGCCGCCGCCAGGCGGCCCAGCATCGCGGAGAGATGGCCGAGTGGCTGAAGGCGCACGCTTGGAAAGCGTGTAAACTCGAAAGGGTTTCCAGGGTTCGAATCCCTGTCTCTCCGCCAGATCACATCGCGCTCCCAGAATTTCAGCAATCTGACGACAGGTTTAGAGCCTGTGGCCCCGTCCGCGCGGCTCGGCTTCAAGCTAACCAGCCCAGAACGTCCCGCAGATTCCCAACGCTGTTTGACTCCGTCCCCCGCGGCAATCCCGGCGCGACGGCCAGGGCTTCGTTGTGCCCTTCAAACCAGACCAGGAACGATGCCTCGTCGGCTCCTGTCAGGTGTTGCTGGTCGAGCCATGTGTAGTAGGCTGCGATATCCGCGTCGCGCAGCGATCCCTCCGGATCCAGCTGCACGCCTTTGAGTCCGGCGCTCAGCAGCTCATTCATCGGGCGGTGCTGCTGACGAGGCGTGAAGCGGGCCAGCAGCGTAACCGGTTCAGCACGGCGAATTGCCTCTCGCGCGGCCCACATCACAAAGGTCGTGCTGTATATCTGCGTGCCTGCTCCCTCGGTGAAGACGTTCACTTCAAAGTGCTTCAGCACCTCGTCCCGGCCGTCGTCCGGCAATCCCAGTTCGTCGGGCCGAAGGTTGGCCATCGCCACTTCCAGCATTTCTGGTCCCCCGATCCCCGACTGTATGACGCGCTCAATTCTCTGCAGCAGACGCCGCCGTACCGGCTCCAGCGAGTTATAAGCCACAGTTGTAACCCCCGGCCTGGCTGCGATGGCCGTGCTCCCCTCGATGTACCAGTGACCGTAGGGAATGGGGTGAGCCGCTGCACGCGCGGCTGCCGCGTCCAGCAGAATTTGCAGGCCATTCTCCGGATTGACCTGCGTGAAGTGCACGCCATGGGGCCGCAGCATCGTGAAAAGGGGAAACTCGCTCTTCTCCACGCCCTGGCCGATCACCACAATTCCCAGCCGCGTAATCGGCGGGGACTGCGGCGGACGCGCCTGCTCGATTCGCGACTCGAACTCCATGGCAGCGGTGCGAAACGCATCGATCTGGTGCGTGCTCCACAAGTAAGCGGTCAATCGCTCGGAAAACAGCATCGGATCCCTGACCCAGTCAACGTCCTCCAGCTTCCGGTCCAGCCGGATATGCGAGAAGCCTGCAAAGATGCTCTGCAGCTGTTCGGAATTCAGACTCGCCAGATAGGCGAGCTGCCGATCCACCTGCGTACGCTCTGCCGGGAATTTCCAGTCATACCGGATCACTTCGCGCAGCAA
This sequence comes from Acidobacteriota bacterium, assembly GCA_021810175.1. The sequence goes on from JAJZJJ010000019.1 coordinate 6,798, forward strand.
ACTCGCGACATAGATCGTCGGAAGCTGGCGAAGCAGCGGGATAGAGTCGATCGCGAGTTGCTTCGCCTTCGGGGGATATCCCTTGAACTGTTCTGCTTTGAGCTGGGTCGGAAGCATGGCTTATACCACCTCCGTCAGCACCTTGCCCTGCGCCATTGTGGGAGAGAATCCTAGCCGGGCGCCGAGGGTTGGAACCAGATCCAGCGACTGTACCGGCCGGTTCACCGATACGTTTTCTCTCACGCCTGGTCCCAGCACCATCATCCAGGTGGTTCGCGATAATGGATCTCCGGTGCGGTGGTGTTGAAATCCATTGCCGCCCGGATCCCCATCCGCGTCGCGGCCAAAATCGGGCAGGATAAACATCGTCGTCTTACCCGCGTACTCCGGATTCGTCTGCACCGCCTTCCACAGTTCCCCGCACAGCCGATCTGTCCGTTGTATTCCGTCCTGGTAGAGCGAGTAGGCTCCAGCATGAGCAACGTCCATATCGTGCAGCGTCACCCAAAGCAGACTCGGCGCCAGCTGCTTCATCAGCTGCCGAACCACAAACACCGAAAGCTCGTCAGGACTGGCCAGGTTGCGCGCGTGCCCCACGAAATCCGACACCGACATCCGGAGAACCTTTTCCAGTTGCGCCAGCTGGAACGGATTCCCACTAATGGCCGGCGTGTAATAGGGGGTCTCGTAGTTATCCTGCAGCAGGTGCGCGAACTGTCCCGCATGTTGCTGAGTCAGCGCTGCCTTCAGCAGATGCTTCGGCAGGATCACTCCCGCTCCCATCCTCGGACCGTACCCGGACGCATCACTGGCGCCGATCCGGTTGAAGCCATTGCTCGGCGCCACCGCCCATGCATCGCGCGCCGGCTTGTGCAGCTCTTTCCGGTAATACTCGAAGACTGTCGGGTGCGGCGGAGGCACCGTGGCGAAGTTATCGAAGCTTTCGTAAATGCCCGTAGCCAGGCTCGCAGTTGCGACGTAGTGGCCCAGAATCCCATGATTCACAACCTGCGTAAAGAACGTGGAACGCGGAATCAGCTCGTTCAGCAGGCAGGGAATGTTCTGCTGCCCCTCAGGCGCAAACGTCTCTTCATCCCGCGCGCCCCCACCAAAAGTGACGACGATAACCTTCTGATCCGGCGCCATGGCCAGCGCCCGCGCCGGCGCAAAACTGAACATCGCACTTCCGACGCCCATTCCCACGGCCGAGCGAAGAAAGTTCCGTCGGTTCAGCCCCACCTGTCCCGACGCTTCCCGTGACCAGCTGCTCATTTTCCACTTTTCACTGCTCCCCGTAACTGCCTCCTCTCGCCCGCTCATCCTCTGGCGTACCTGGTGAGCTTTCGTCTGCCCGGAACGCGGCCGCGTCACCAGCCGCGCTCCGGAGAGACTCGTCAGAATTTATAGGTCATCGCGAATTGCACGAACCGCGCGCCCGGATTGAAATTGCCCGTCGGCCGTGTGCTCGTGATCTGCCCGCCAAACGCACCATCGTTACTGTAGGATGGCACAGCAAACCAGGGATGGTTGAACAGGTTGAAAATGTCCGTCCTGAATTGCAGCGTCTGTTGATGATAGACAGTCATGTCCTTGAAGATCGACAGGTTGAAACGCACCAGGCTGGGTCCGTAGACCGACAGCAGCGGCCCGCCGGCAAACTGCCTCACCAGCGACGGACTGGTCACCGGCCCAACGACCTGACTTCCCGTCGGTGTTGTTCCAGGAGCAACAATGTCGGCGCCCGGCCGCGGATTGGCAAACGCGCAGGGGTTGTACCACTGCTGCGGCGTTTGGACGTGCGCCGGGCAGGTGTAGTTGGAAGGCAGACCGCTGTTCAGGGACGGATTCCCTCCACCCCGGAACGGGTTCACCTTTACCAGCGGCGGTGCATTGTCCAGTCCGTTGGCGGTGGGAATATCGGCGAACAGCGAAAACGGACTTCCCGTCTGCCCGGTGAATACCGCCGTCGTCGACCAGCCTCCCGCGATCCGGTTCGCTATGCCCTTGCGGCTCAGATACCGCCGCCCGGTCCCGAACGGCAGCTGATAATTGCCGTCGAACGTAGCCCGGTCCCGAACATCAAAGGGGGAGTTCCGCATTTCGTCGCTGATGGGCAGAATACCCGGCGCGCGATACCCAAAGTCCTGGTTATCCGCCAGATCGCTCTGCGCGTTGTCGATGGAATGCGACCACGTATACGAAGCCATGAAGCCCAGTCCGTTTGAGTAGCGTTTATTCAGCTTTGCCTGCAGCGCGTTATACTCCGAACGTCCGATTGCCTGCTCATAGTTAATCCCGCCGATCGTCTGGAACGACTCGTAATATCGCGGGTTGTCCCCGGGGAACGTCAGCGCATGCGGCGAATTGAGGCTCGGATACTCCACATAGAGGTGATGCGCGTTGCTCCCCACATAGCCGATGGTCGCCGACATGTTATTGGTCAGCGCATATTGAATGGACAGGTTGTATTCCTCGCTGAAAGGTGTTTGTGCATTTTTCGCCAGCGCCGTGATCGTCGGGAAGCTGATCGAATTCAGCGCGCCCTGCTGTACTGTATTCGTAAAGCCTGTATTCAGCGAGATACCATCTGTCGGGCAGTTGGCCACCGTACACGTCGTACTCAGGATGCCGGATGTGAAGTTGAATGGCACGTTCTGAGCCAGGTTCACGCCATACCCGAAACCTTCCAGTCCGCCGTAGAAGAGTCCGAACCCCGTCCGAACCACCATCTTCCTGTTCACACTGTAGGAGAGGCCCAGCCGCGGCGCGAAGTTCAGCTTCTGCGACGTCACCAGCGACGGATTTGAACTGTACTCTACGTTAATGTGGTTCTGCGCCAGCAGATTGAGGAATGACTGTGGCAGCGAACCGCGCTGGCTCGTGGGAACAGCGAAGGTTCCCGACCCGCTGCCGATCTTGATCACGGATGCGTAGAAGTTTGCCTGCTTCCCACCGACTTCAGTCTGCGGACCAAAGTAGTCGTAGCGCAGTCCGATATTGAGCGTCAGCTTCGGCGTCACCCGCCAGTCGTCCTGCGCGTAAGCCGACCGCATCCATCGATGGTCGTTCGTCGTGTTGTACGTGCCGATGTTCGCACTGAACATTTCGTTCGCCAGAAAATCGGCAATGCCCGAACCGGTGTTCGCCACGCCCGGAATTCCCGTGTACTCTCCGTTGAAGTTATAGGCGCCCGTCGGATAGACAGGCTGCAACTCCGCGGTATTGATCCGCTGGAAGTCCACGCCGAACTTCATATCGTGGTTGCCCACAATTTTGGTCAGGTTGTCCAGCAATTCCAGCACATGCTCGTTCTCAAGAGTCGGATAGTAGGGCGGCGTCCCGAATCCGCTGATGCCGGAGATCGTCGTGTTCACCAGGCCACCCAGATTGGGATGGAACGGAATTCCGCCCAGACCAAGCGTCTGCGAAATATTCTGGTTCGAATTGAACTGCCTTTCCGTGAAATTCCCGTAGTTATAGCCAATACGGAATTCGTTGACCAGCGTGGGATTGAAGACGTGCGTTTCGCTGCCCGCGAAGTTCTCTGCGATATTCGCAAAGTTCCCGTCGCCGTACAGCCCGTCGAGGATGGTGCCGAACGGAGAAGGAGAATACTCGTGCATGTTGGAGTAGCTGAAACGCGCAAACGCCTGGTCCTTGGCGCTCATGTCGTAGTCCACGCGCGTATCGTACTGAAAGGTGTTATCCGTCGTATTCAGGTTGACAACATAGTTGTTGTACACCGCCCCGTTGTTGGCGTTCGGCATCGGGTACAACTGGAGGATCTTCTCGGCCGCGGAGTCGACCTGCGAAGGGCAAAACACGTTGTTGTGCCCGCCGCAGCTCAGCTTGTCGCTTCCGCCGGGTCCGCCCGCCGAACCGGGCTGGTACAACTGAATGGGAATGCCGGTGCCGTTGAGCGCCGGATCCAGCAACTCCGAGAAGTTGCCCGTGCGTTCCAGCGCGGTGGGAACCGTGAAGGTTCCCGGCTTGCCCTGCACAATACGATTCTCCTGTGTATCTCCGAAGAAAAAGAGCTTATTGCGGACGATAGGAAATCCCAGGGTGCCGCCAAACATATTCTCGCGGTATTCCGGAACCGTCGGCGCGAAATAGTTCCTCGCATCCAGGGCGCTGTTCCGGAAATACTCCCACACGTCCCCGTGAACGTGGTTCGTGCCGGACTTGATGCTCGCGTTGACCACCGCTCCGGCCGAATGTCCGAACTGGGCGCTGTAATCCGAAGTCTGCACCCTGAATTCCGCCAGCGCATCCGGCGGCGGCAGAACCACAAAGCTCGCTCCGTTGAGGAAGTCCTGCGTGTCCGTATTGTTGTCGACACCGTCGAGGATGAAGTCGTTCTGCTCTTCACGCTGTCCGTTAGCGCTGAAATCCCCTGTTCCGGTTCCGCGCGACCCATTGCCCGGGACCGTTCCCGCCGTGAGTTGTGCGATGAAAACCCAGTTTCGCCCGTTCAGTGGCGTGTTGTTGATCGTTTTGGTCGAGACGGTTTGCCCCAGAGATGCATCCTGCGTCTGCAGCAATGGTGGCGCGGTAGTCACATGCACCGTCTGGGTGGAACCGCCCGCCTTCAGTGTCACAGGCACGTTCAGACGCTGCGCAACGTTGAGGCGGAGGTGTTCCTGCAGAACCGAAACAAATCCCGGAGCCGATACCTTCAGCGTATAGTTCCCGATCTTGACCGGCGAGAAAACAAAGATTCCGTCCCCATTGGTCTTCGATTGCAGCGCAAGATTGGTTCCCGTATTTGTGAGCGTCACCTGCGCGTTTGGAATCAGCGCCCCAGTCGGGTCCGTCACTACACCGGTGACGGTGCCCTGATCCGCCTGACCAAAGGCTGCTGCGGCAAATAGAAGAATGAGTATTGCCCCAAGATATCTGCGGAGCATACGGGGCGTACCGGTTAGGACCTTGTGCCTCACAAAATGCGTCATTTCTCGCGTCCTCATCGTCAGTTTCGAAAGTTAGCTGAGCTGTCTGCCTTCCCCGCTTTCCGCGGACTGGATTGGCTGTCGGCTTTGGGGTTCCGCGGCACATTGATCGCTCGCCGTCGCCGCAATCGTTTCAGGGGGCCGGCTCTGCCTGACGAGCTTCCACCGAAGGGTGTTCGCATGCGCAGAAAAACAGCCGCCGCGGAATGCGGACCCCCCGGATTGCCGGCAAAGCGTCGGCTTCCGCTCAGGCATGTGGGTTTGTGGCCTCGCTCGCTTGAAGGGAATCCGGTGTGATTTCGTTATTGGGGCAACCGGAACCACGCTGGGAATCGGGCTTTCATCCGGTTGAAACGTTTCAGCAACGGAGAACAATCTACTCCCACACTCTTTTCTCTGTCAAGCACGCTCCTCCAGCCCCTGCTTCCGGTTCGCACCATTGTACTTAGCTGTCCCGCGGCGAATCCGTGCCGGTACCCGCCTGGCTTTCGGCTGTCCCCCGGGGAACTGCAAATCAAGCCCGTGAACGCTCCAAATTGCATTCAACCGCGTCGGTAGTCCCGTCTGTTCAGGCCAGAATTGACAAATGCTTTCCTCACCTGTTAACTCTGCATCATCAGGTGAAAGCTTTCATCATCTTGCGACGGCACCATCCATCCGGGCCATTGTCACGTCCTGCCGCCCAGTTTCTGTGCGGCCCTTCGCCATTCCATTGGCGCCGCTGACCCATAGTTGCTGGCCATGAGTAAACCTATCGTTGTTGTCGGTAGCATCAATCTTGACCTCGCCGTCCGTTCACCCCGCATTCCCCTCTCCGGCGAAACCATCCTCGGCACCGGTTTCGGCGTCTTTACCGGCGGAAAGGGCGCCAATCAAGCTGCTGCCGCCGCGCGCCTCGGCTATCCAACAGTTCTTATCGGCTGCCTCGGCGACGACCCGCTCGCTCCCACTCTCCTCAGCGAGCTCTGCGACGCCGGCGTCGATACCGAGGCCGTCACCCGCGTCCCAGGCCATTCCGGCGTGGCCATTATCGTCACCGCTGAATCGGGTGAAAACAGCATCATCGTCGCGCCTGGCGCCAATCACAGCCTTTCTCCCGGCGATCTCGAGCGTTTCTCTGCGCTCATTGCCGGTGCGGCCGCCGTTCTCACGCAGCTCGAAATTCCAATCGAGACTACTGTGGCGCTCGCCCAGCTCACCGCGCGCCTGGGCGTACCGCTCTTTCTTGACCCGGCCCCCGCGCGGCCGCTCCCGTCCCAGGTGCTCGCCGGCGCGGAGTGGATCACTCCCAATGAAACCGAGGCACGACTGCTCACCGGAATCAGTTCCTCGCCGTCCACCGAACAGGAACTTCGCGATCTCGCCGATCACTTCATGAGCCTCGGTCCCCGCAATATACTGCTTAAACTGGGCGAACGTGGCGCCTACCTGGCTACCCACGACGGTGCCCGCCGCATGATTCCTTCCTATCCAGTCGTCGCCGCCGATACCACCGCCGCCGGCGATGCGTTTAACGCGGGCTTTGCGGTGGCGTTGTCCCGCGGCTCGTGCCCCGCCGAGGCGGCTCGTTTCGCATCCGCGGTCGCCGCCGTTTCCGTCACTCGACACGGCGCTCTGCCCTCGCTCCCCACCCAGGCCGAAGTTGCCGCTTTCCTTGCCTGCCGTCCTGAAGATCACAAGGAGGTTTCTCTGTGAAATCGTTTTGGTCCAGTATCGTCTGTGCAGCCCTGGTGCTGGCCTGCATCGCGGCGCCCGCGCATTTTGCCTCTGCTCAGACCGCGCCCAGGGCCGTGGCCGGCCCGCAAAAGGTCATCATCGATACCGATATCGGCGACGACATCGACGATGCCTTCGCGGTTGCTCTCGCCCTCTCCAGCCACCGCGTGCAAATCCTCGGGATCACCACCGCATGGGGCGATACCGACCTCCGTGCCCGCCTCGCCGAGCGCCTCCTCACGGCTACCGGGCACACCGCAATCCCCGTCAGTGCCGGACCTGAGACCAAACCCACCAACACCTTCACCCAGCGGCTCTGGGCGAGTCACTTCCCCCAACGGCACTGGGGCAGCGCCGTCAGCTTCATCGCCAGCGAAATTCACCGTTACCCCGGCCAGATCACTCTGATCTGCATTGCTCCCCTCAGCAATGTCGGCGCGCTCATTCAAAAGGATCCGGCCGCCTTCCATCAGCTCCGGCGCGTGGTCATGATGGGCGGCTCCATCTACCGCGGCTACGGCGACCTCGGCTTTCTGCCCAGCCACGGCCCCAGCCCCGAATACAACATTCGCACGGATATCCCCGCGGCGAAGGAGCTCTTCGCCTCCGGAGTTCCCATCTATCTCATGCCTCTCGACTCCACGCAGCTTAAGCTCAATGAGGTGCTGCGCGCCAAACTCTTCAGCCGCGATACACGCGCAACCAACGCGCTCACGGAACTCTACGAGGAGTGGACCAACGCGACCCAGAACCCCACGCCCACGCTCTACGACGCCATGGCCGTCGCCGACGTCCTGAAGCCCTCGCTCTGTCCCACCACGCCCCTGCACATCGCCGTCGACGATCAGGGCTACACACGAGTTGAGCCTGGCCCTCCCAACGCCAACGTCTGTCTTCGGTCAAACTCCACGCGCTTCTTCCATTTCTATTTCCACACGCTTCTCGGCGAGGCCCCATCTCACTGACGAAGCCCACAGCGCCGCATGCGCCTCTGCTATCGGCAGCCAGCCGCGGGGCTGCGACACCACTGCGCGCACGCCCACAACCCGCTCGTTCGCAAGCACCGTCCGCCGAT
>JAJZJJ010000020.1 GCA_021810175.1 Acidobacteriota bacterium
ACCGAATCCCCGGAAACCGCGCTCGCCAACGTTCTATTCGGCAAATACGATCCTGCGGGCAGACTCACGCAGACCTGGGTGCGCTCCATGAGCCAGCTTCCGCCGCTCATGGATTACAACATCCGCCACGGATTCACGTACCTGTATTTCCACCACAAGCCGCTTTATCCCTTCGGCTTTGGGCTCAGCTACACCACCTTCCAGTATTCCAACCTGCGCCTCAGCAGCAACACGCTGCCTGCGAATGGACAAATCACGGTGAGCGTCGACGTCACCAACACGGGCAAGCGCGACGGCGATGAGGTGGTGCAGATGTACGTGAAACATCTGGACTCGAAGGTCGCACGGTCCATCGAAGCGCTCAAAGGCTTCGAGCGAATCAACATCCCTGTCGGCCAGACGCGGACCGTAACCTTCCCGCTCACGGCGAAGGCCCTGGCTTACTGGAGTTACGGGGGGTGGCGCGTCGAGCACGATCACGTCCAGATTCTCATCGGCGCATCCTCGGCAGATATTCGCCAGAAAGCCGAGATCACGGTGGAGTAAAACAGTTCTGAGGTGCCAGTCCACAGTCCTCAGGAAATGGAATCCAATGCCTGTTGCCTCCATGACGCTGCAGCTTCGCATCGAGCACAGCCGCTCGCTCAAGGACCGCCGTCAGGTGGTCCGCAGCCTGAAGGAGAAGCTGCGCCACGGTTTCAACATCTCCGTGGCGGAAATGGATGAGGCCGTCACGTGGCAGTCGGCCACGCTCGGCATTGCTGCCGTCTCCGGGTCACGGGATTATCTTTCCGGGCTCATGACGGAGGTGGAAGCAGCCGCCCATCGTATCGCCGGCGACCTTGGGGCTGAGATCACCGACGCATGGTGGGAGCTGGTCGAGTGAGGGCTGCGGGCTCGATCAGGCGTCCCTCGGCAAAAATAAGAGGGGCAACGGCATGGCCGTCGCCCCTCTTTGGTTTCTCTGGCAGCGGTTATTTTGCTTCTTCTCGTGCTTTGCGCCGCGCCCGCAGCACTTCCATCCCAACGCGGAGACCCGTCATGACGGCGCCCACCTTGCGAGAGGTTCCGCCGGTGGCCTGCTGCACGATTCCGCCGGCGCGGCCCAGCCCTCCCAGCACCAGCGTCAGGGCTTCGTCGACGCGGTTTGCCTGGGTGTGTGTCTTGTCCACAATGTCAGTGAGGGCCTCGTTGACGTGGTCCACCTGCTGCCGCACCTTGCGGGAAACCTCGAGCATCTCCTCGGTGGCCTGTTTCAGCTTGGGCGATGCATCTACGAGAATCTCGCGTACTATTTTTACCGCCGGCAGAACATCGTCCTCGATGCGGTCCGTCAGCTCATTCACGCGTTTTCGGGTCTTGAGAGACCCGATCGCGATGATCATCATGAAAATGGCCTGCATCAGCGCCGAAGCGGCCACCACGATCACACAGATCAGAATCCCTTGATCGGTTGTCAGGTGCATTCCCTATGCCTGGCCTTCGGAAGCTTCCACTGCCTGCGGGCCAGCCTGGGGCGCTTCACGGCCGGCCGCGGTCTCGTAGGCCTCTTTGCCCGCCTGCACCGCTGCCGAAACCTTGTTCGACTTCTCCTGTACAAAATCCCGACCCTGGCGCACGAAATCGTCCCACTGGGTCCGGCCGCGATCCACGTATTCGTTTACGCGCTCCCGTCCGCGCTCGGCATAGGTGTTCATCTGTGTGGCGGCTTCGCGCCCCCGAGCCTTCAGGTACTCCGAGCCGTCGCGAGCGCTGCTCAATAGTTCTTCCCGCGTCTCCCGGCCAGACTTGGGCGCGTAGAGTACACCAATCAGCGCCCCAATGCCGAGGCCCGCAAGAAACCAGCTGAATCCACTCGATTGTTCTGACATTCCTTATCTCCTTCTCGTTTTCAGCCTTCAGAATCCCGCATGTTACCACAGCTCACAACCGCTGCGGCAAAACTTCTCCCACAGTAGATGCGCTTGCGCCGTTGCCGGCTGTCCCCGGAGCGCATTGTCGGCCGCGCGGAGCTGCTTTCAGCTCGCGCCGTTGTGGTCCACCATGCGTGCCAGGCGCATTTGTGGCCTCACCCACAGCATCGCATCAAACGCGTGCATACGCACAAACCCGAGTCGATCATACAGCCGAACCGCCCCATAATTCTGCTGCGTCACCGTCAGCGTAACGGTTTTGAAGCCATTCTGGCGCAGGTGTGCAGCGCAATCTTCAATCAGCAGCCCGCCCAGCCCGCGCCCCTGCCATTCTGGCGCCACGCACACCTGCGTGATGTGAGCCACGTTGTTTTTGACCTGCGAACACAGCAGCACGCCGACCAGTTCCCGCGTCCGGTCGCTCAGGAGCACTCGCGAGGCGGAAGCGTCGAAGCGTCCGCAGCCGGGGAAGCGGATGATGTTATGCAGAAACCGCAGTGAACCGGCGATGCTCTGGTACTGGTCGTTGATCTTGCTGTCCAGGTGCCCGGTGTAGGCGCTCGCAATCAGGTGCGCCGCCGGAGTAAAGTCCTCTTCCGTCCATGAGCGCATCGCCAGTCCCGCGGGTGGTTTGGGGATTTCCTTCCGCTTGCGCCCATCCAGCCGCAGTTCCATGAAGTCGCGCCGGAAGACCTCAAAGTCGGCGGCCCGAAAGACCGCGGACAGCCTGCCGGAAGCGTGCAGGAGCAACTGCGACTCGATCCGGTCTGTCCCCGGCGAATTCTGGAGCGTGGTAATCAGGTGTTCCAGCAGCTGCCGCTCAATGTCTTTGGCGGAAAACCGCCCGTCGCTGCTGTCGATGGAATAAACATCCCCGATCACGGCTTTGGCGTCTTCATAGACGCAAAAGACGTACCCGATGATCCTGGAGCCTTCCACGGCCACGTATCCCGGCAGCACCCGGGAGTCAAGGTACTGCAGAATCAGGTCGATGGACGTTCGGTAGTCCCAGTTCAGCCGCTGGCTCCACTCCCTGGTTTCGGTCGCGAGCAGCGGCTTCAGGTTTGCGGCCGAAAAATGGCGCAGATCCAGGATGTCCAACTGAAGCGCCTGCGTCATAGGCTGCAGTTCATCCTCCTTGAGGCCGGTACCGGGTGCGAATCGCCGCTTGCAGGCGTCGCCAGCATCGTGATCTGGCTGGAAACCATGCGCAAATCTCGATTACTTTTTCGCGGCCACCTCATAGACCACCAGATTCTGTGCAGGATACTCGAAAAGCTCCTCGTATGTCCTGCCCTTCAGCAGGGTCTTCAGTTTTCCGACGTCCTTTTTCTGGGTGATCAGCAGGTGCTGCGCCGCGGGAATGCCGTTCGTGCGATACTTCCAGACCTGCCGATCGCGGTAGAACGACAGCCCGTAGGCCATCTCGCGCCGCACGTCATACAGCGCCAGAATCTCCCCCGGTTCGGCAATCTCGTTCACGATCCTGGCCATCGGCCGCGCAGAAAAGGTCAGGTCCATCAGGTGGATGTTCCGCTTCGTATTCGGCAGCGGTCCGAGTCCGAAGACCGGTCCCACGCCGAAAATGTAGAACATCAACACCACGACCGGGATAATGGTCGCCGTGCGCAGCTTCTTCACGCCGTACTGCGCCACCATGATGAGGATGAAGACAGCCGTCGCAAAGCCGGTCAGCCCGCCGGCGATCAGCGCCCTCCCCGGCGGAATCTGCTTGGGATGCAGCAGATGCAGCGGCATCAGCAGCACAAACGTCACCAGCCCGCCAACCGTAACCGCGTGCAGGATCAGCAGCCAGGGCTTCAGCCCCCGGTTCTTGATGCGGTTGATATAATCGCCGGCCAGGATCGTCAGCGGAGGTATCGACGGCAGAATGTAGCCTGGCAGCTTCGATTGCGACAACGAGAAGAACACGATCGGCAGCAGCGCCCAGATCACCAGAAACTCAGGAAATGCATCGCCGGTCCGCGCGTGGCCCACATAATGATGCTTCCGGCGCCGCGCCCGCCATTCGTTCAGCGAGGTTCGCGCCGCATCGGCAAAGGCCGTCAGGGCGATCACCACCCATGGCATCAGCGCCAGCACCGCGACGGGGATGTAGTACCAGAACGGCTGCTCGTGGTGATACAGGTTCGAGCCAAAGCGCTCCAGGTTTTGCTGCAGTATGAATTGCTTCAGGAACTGAGGGTTTCGAATCTGTACTTCCACGTACCATGGCAGGACGATCGCCATGTACAGTGCCACGCCCGGCCACCAGATCGTCCGCCGCAGCACGGACCATTCCCTTCGCAGCGCGGCGAAGGTGACCAGAATCAGCAGCGCCAGAAACGGCGCCACAGGCCCCTTGGCCAGCGTGGCCGTTGCGTTGAAGAAGTAGAGGTCAAAGAGCCAGAACTTGCTGCCTGTTTCGTACCAGGCGTACCAGCCGAGCATCCCGATGCAGAAGGGAGCGGCCAGTTGCATGTCAGTGGAGGCGCCGCGCGCAAAGCTCAGGATTGCCGCGCAGGTCACGGTGATCAGCGCCGCGTCCAGCTCGCCGCCCCTGCGGAAGCTGCGCATGTGCATGTAGATGAGCACGATGAGCGTGAGAGCGAAGGTGGCCGAAGGCAGCCTTGCCGCCCAGTCGTGTACGCCGAACTCCATGAATGAGAGCATGGCGCGCCAGTAATACAGGGCCGGCTTCTGGAGCCAGGGATGTCCCCAAAGCACCGGTGTCACCAGGTCATGCCGATGGAGCATCTCGCGCGCCACCTGGGCGTAACGCGGCTCGTCGGCGCCTACCAGTCCCAGCCCGTCGCCTCCGAAGGCAGGCACCAACCCGTAAAACAGGAAAAAGAGGGTGAAGCCGAGCATGGTTACCACCTGCGCGGCGGTGGCAAACGCAGGGAAACGCGCCGAGATGCGGCTCGGCGCATGCTTGAACGCTCGAATCCAGGGGGCAGGATGAGAAGAATTTGGTCTAGTGTCAGGCACGATCCCAACTTAGGCTAACAGATTGGCAGCAAAGCGGCTCAATCGTTTGCCGCCAGGACAGCCTCCTTCAGGGTGCAGCTCAGCCCAGTCCGTACATGCTCTCCCGGAGCATCGCACGCAGCTTTTCGAGAATCACGTTGGTCGCGATGTGCATGGGCCCCTCGAGGGTGCAGCCGGCTGCATGCGGATGCCCGCCGCCACCAAACTCCTCGGCGAGCCGCGCCACGTCCACGCGCCCCTTACTGCGGAGCGAGAGGCGCACTCTGCGATCCTTCAACTCGCGCAGAAAGACGGCTGTCTCGACGCCTGCAATGCCAATGGCGTAGTTCACCACGCCTTCGCAGTCTTCCTCGGCCGCGCGTGTCCGCAGCATGTCGTCCTGGCTCACGGAGAGCCATGCCAGCTTGCCGTCCCTGCGTAGATTCGTGAGCGCCGCGCCCAGCAGCATCATCTTCGAGGTTGGATTGGAGAAATACACCTGCTCGGCGATCGCCGCCGGTTGCGCCCCGTGCCGCACCAGGTTTGCCGCCAGCTCAAAGGTGTGGGAATCCGTTCCGTCGTAGCAGAAGGAACCTGTGTCGGTCAGCACGGCGGCATACAGGCAGGTCGCCATCTCCGGGGTGATCGTCACACCCGCTTCCAGGGCCAGATCGTAGACCAGCTCGGCGACCGCGCAGGCTTCCGGCTCAATCCAGTTCACGTCGGCGAACTTCTGCCCGCTTACATGGTGGTCAATGTTGATGAGCTTCCGGCCTTCGAGCCCATGCAGCCGCGAGCGTGGAATGCCGTCGCACTCCAGCAGGATGACCGCGTCGTAGTCGCCTTCAATCACTGACCGGCGGGCAATCGACCGCGAGCAGGGAAGGCCGTGATAGATGAGCGGCAGCCCGTCACAGGAGACCAGCTCCGCTTCCTTGCCCATCTGGTGCAGAATTCCGCCCATCGCCAGCATGGAGCCAATGGCATCACCGTCCGGCCGCGCGTGCGCGCTCACCAGGAAGCGTTTGCCCTCGCGGATTGCCGCCAGCACGGCCTGCAGGCCCTCGCGCTCACCGTAGAGTCCCGTGGCGACCGGCTCGTACTTCGAAGGTGGATGAAAGAAGGTTTCGAGAGACATCGTTGCTAGGCGTCCTTCCGTCTCCTTTGCGAGCGGCCCAGCAACTCGTCAATCCGAGCCTTCATGCGCTCCGATCGATCCACGTGAAAGCTCAAATCCGGCACATGCCGCTTGCCCGTGCGCTCCTGCAATTCATGCCGGATGTAGCCGCGCGCCGCCATCAGTCCCTCGACGGTCTCTTCCTCGGCTTTTGGTCCGCCGTCCACGGCCACCCATACCTGCGCGGACTTGCCACCCGGATTGAGAATCACCTGGCTTACGTAAGCAAAGCTGATGCGCGGATCGCTCAACTCTCCCTCGATCATCGCGCTGATCTCCTCGCGCAGCGACTCGGCTACGCGATCCTGGTGATGCTTCCTGCCTCTTGACTCCTGCATTTCTACTTCCTAGGGGGTAAACCTGAGAGGATAACAGAGACCGGGCGATTGCGATCACAAATCTGCAACAGAAATCCGTGCAGGAATCGATTTTCTTCGCGCGCTGCCGTGCAATCCGGAGGGAGCTTCCTGTAACAGGCTGATTTCGCGCAGGTTGAGGCAAACGCCGCAAAAATCCGGCCTCCGGGAGCAATTTTGGTGTGACATCCACGGGTGGAAGAGTGCTGATGAGGTCGAGCGCATAGAGCATCTTCACTGATGCTATGAGATGTCTATAAGGTGTCCTGGATCGATCCGGTGTGGCCGTTCTTTGATGGAACGTCCACGCCAACTTCCTTCTTCTTCCCTACACCTTCAGTGAAAACGCCCTAGGGGCAGGTGAGCTGCGCCGAGCCCTCGATGGTGCACCCGCCGCCGCAGGCAGTTAAGGCGAGGCAACTGGCTTGCCCAATGGGAAAACTCCATGCATTCACGTCGTAGATGCCTTTGGCGCCGCTCCCGCAGGTTGCCAGCCCGTTGGCTGAAACCGTTACATCCTTGGTGGTGGCGTTGTTCTGGCACACGACCCAGTTGGCGGAGAAGGGCGTACTCGTCAGCGGAGCCGAGCTCCAGTGCGCCGTCGCGGTGAACTGCACCGTTCCGCCCGAACTGCTCGCGTCCGCCGTGACAGGGCTCACGGTAATGGCTTTGAGCACGCGGCTCGTCATCGAACTGTTCCCGCCGCAGCCGCCGAGCAATGCGGCTATGGCTGATAGCGCAGCAAGAAAGGCTAATCCACGCCGGAGACGCATGGTAAACCCTCCCCGGGTATCATTCTGGCACCAAAGAGTGGCTACGGGCAGCGATTCTGCGAATTACGGACTATCCAGTGCTTCCACCCTGTCGCGGTCAGTCACTTCGGTCAACTCGGCGAGACGGTGCGCCAGCCGCGTCTTCCACGCGTGCTCGGGGCAGCGCCAGCTCCAGTTGCCCTTCGGCAGGGACGGCACATTCATGCGCGCCTCCGAGCCCAGATCCAGCACATCCTGGGCGGGGAAGAGGCATATGTCGGCCACAGATGTGGCCGCCGCACGCATCAGCGCCCACACCTCGTCGTGATCGCTGGGATGCAGGTAGGCCTTGACCGCGGTTTTCTCGACCGCCGTTGCTCCGTTCTCCCACCAGCCGCGGGTGGTGTCGTTGTCGTGCGTGCCCGTGTAGACCACGGCGTTGCGCTCATAGCGGTGAGGCAGGTAGTTGTGCGCTCCGCGCCCGCCAAAACCAAACTGCAGCACCTTCATCCCCGGCAACTGGAAGCGCTCCCGCAGCGCATCCACCTCGGGGGTGATCAGTCCCAGGTCCTCGGCGATGAATGGCAACTCGCCCAGCTCGCGGCGAAGCGCTGCAAACAGCGCGTCGCCCGGCGCCTTTACCCACTCGCCGTTGACCGCGGTCTCTTCCTCTGCCGGAATCGCCCAGTAGGCCTCGAATCCCCGGAAGTGATCCAGCCGGATCGCGTCATACAGAACGCGCGCCCGCTGTACCCGCTCCACCCACCACTGGAAGCCGCGTGCTTCCATCACATCCCACCGGTAGAGGGGATTGCCCCACCTCTGCCCGGTTTCGGAAAAATAATCCGGCGGAACGCCCGCGACCCGCACCGGTGACAGACGCTCGTCCAGCTCGAAGAGCGCCGGATGCGTCCACACATCGGCGCTGTCGAAGTTCACGAAGATCGCGATGTCGCCCAGGAACTGAATTCCGCGCCCGGCGCAGTAAGCCCGCAGCGCCGTCCACTGCTCCTCAAAGGCGAACTGGATGGCTTCGGCCACGGCGATCTCTTCGGCCATTTCGTGACGCGCCTGAGCCAGAGCTCCGGGCTCGCGGCGCGCCAGCGGCTCGGGCCACTGATTCCAGCAGGAGTTGTCATATTTCCGTCGCAGCACGCTGTAGAGCGCCCAGCCGGGCAGCCAGCCGGCATTGGCCTGGCGAAAGGCCTCAAACCGCGCCCACTGCTCTTGTGGCCTACTCTGCAGGAAGCGCTTCGCGGCAGACTTAAGCAGGGGCAGCTTGCGCGCCGTGACTTCGTCGTAGTCCACGTTGCCCGCGCGCCCGGGAAGCCCGGCGATGGCGTCGCCCTCAATCCATCCCCAGTCGGAAAGGTACTCGAGTGAAATCAGCAGGGGATTGCCAGCGAACGCCGAGAGCCCCGCATACGGCGAGTTGCCAAAGCCTGTCGGGCCCAGCGGAAGCACCTGCCACCACTGCTGTTTGGCTTCGGCGAGAAAGTCGGCAAACTCGTAGGCCGCAGGGCCGAGATCGCCGATGCCGCCATACGAAGGCAGGGAGGAAATGTGCAGCAACACTCCCGAGGATCGCGCAAAGGGCATAATGAAAAACCTCTTCTGATACTTGCATAGATGCGCAGCCGCAAAAAGGCCCGTGCCGGGGCACAGGCCTTTTTCAATTGCTGATCAGAGTTCTAGCGCATTTTCACAGATGCTATGAGGTGTTTTGGATCGATCCGGTGTGGCCGTTCTTTGATGGAACGTCCACGCCCACTTCCTTCTTCTCCCCTACACCTCAGTGAAAAGGCCCTAACCCTGACTTCCGACCGGGATGGCCGCCGCGTTCTGATTGATGTGGATCCGGCCCTGCTTCTCGTACTGGTGTTCCAGATTCGTTAGGAAGACGGCAAACATCTGGTCGCGCTCCTGGCTCAACAGCTGCTGGCGCGTTGCTTCAAAGTGCGCCTGGATTTCCGCCGCGTCCGGCAACTGCTTCTGCGTAATCTGGGCCACGACGCCGCTGCGGCCGGTGTTGATCCCCTTGCTCATCTGGCCTGGAGTCAGTGTAAAGAGCGAAGGCGCCACCTGCTCCAACTCCCCGATTTCGGGTACCTGGTCGGTGCGGCCCACCAGGCCGCTGGTCATGAGAGTCGCGCCCATCTGCTTGGCGGCCTGCGCCAGGCTGTTCAACTGATGCGCCTTGGCAGCCAGTTCATTCGTCTTTTCAGCGAGCAATCCGGGAAGCTGATCGTTGCGATAGTCAGAAAGAATCTGGCTCTTGTATGAGGCAAACGTCGGAGCATGCGCCGGGTCAATGTTGGTCACCTGGAAGACGGCGAAGCCATTGCCGGTGCTGGCGATTTCAGGTTTGGCGCCCTTCTTCGCGGTGAAGGCTTCGCTCACCAGCTTGGAGCTGTCCTGCATATTCGGCAAGTTTGCTCCCTGCTGGAAGGGGCTCGACGTGGTCACGGAGAGCTGATGCGCGGCTGCCGTCTTGGCCAGTCCTTCCTGGGCGGCCTGCTTGGCCAGTTGCAGCGCGTACGCCTGCGCCGCCTGCGCCGTCTCTTGCTGCGTCAGCGTGGACAGAATCTCCGCCTTGACGTCGGAGAGCGGCTTCAGGTGCGCGGCCTGCTTGGCCTCGGTCTGAATGATGTGGAAGCCGAACTGCGTCCGCACCAGCCCGGAAATCTGCCCCGGCTGCTGCGAAAACGCCACATGCTGGAAGGCTGGCACCGTCACACCCCTCTTGATCCAGCCCAACTCACCGCCCTGCGACGCGCTGCCCGGATCGTCAGAGTATTTCTTGGCCAGTTGCGCAAAGTTCTTGCCGTTGTCCTTGCGGAGCTGATCGAGAATCTTCTGCGCCTTGGCTTTCGCCGTCGCCACCTGTGCCGGTGTCGCGCTCTGCGAGACGGCAATCAGGATGTGCCGGACCTTCACTTCTTCGGGCACCTGGTACTGGCTCTGATTCTGGTTGTAATACTGCTGAATTTCCGCGTCGGTCACTTTGGGCGCGCCGCCCGGAACCTGCGTGTTGTCGAACGCGATGTACTGGACCGTCCGCGTCTCTGGAATCGCCTGCGCGTAGCGGCCGGCGTTGTCCTTAAAGTACTTCTGGAGCTGCGCATCTGTCGGGTTGATCGTCTTCCGCAGCGTATCGGAATCCAGCACCGCATACTGGAAGTTGATCTTCGTCGCCTGCGTCGTATAGGCCGCCTGTACTTCCTCGGGCGATACCGTCACAGCGCCGCTGATCAGGTTGCGCAGACGGTTCTCCTCAATCTGCTTCTTGATTTCGTTTTCAAACTGCGCGCGCGACATATTGAACTGCTGCGAAATCAGCTGCGCATAGGCCTGGTCGCCGATGAATTTGCCGTGGGGGAACAGAATCTGTCCCCATACGCCGGTATGCAGAAAGTGGCGCACGTCATTGTTTGTGGCATGGATGCCCAGCTTGTGCGCGGCATCGAGTTCCAGATGCTGCTGAATGAGTCCCTGCCCGGCCTGCGGAATCATGAACTGCAGATAGGCGTCGGGCATGCCCTGTTCTTGCAAGACGCGCGCCGCGAGCTGCTGCACATCGGTCATCGTGATCGTATCGGTCGCCGGCAAGAAGTGTCCCAGGATGCCGCCGTAACCGATCGTCGCGTACACATCGCTGTTTGACGCCTGGTTGTTGAAGATGCCCGGGATGAGCGTGACCACCATCGTGATGCAGGCAACCGAAATGATGATGATGAAGATGGCTTTGACGAACCGATTGTCCTTCTGGAGAAAACGAATCATGTGTGGCTAGCGACCCTTAAATTGTCAGAAGCCTCGCGCGGACGCGCCATAGCAGCGCCGCAGGCGAGGTTTTCCCGTACCTTCAGTATACAGACCGGGCCCATGAGGTGTGTTTCCGCATGCACGGCGCAGCGGTTCTTCACAACAGCGTGAACTGGGTAATTTCCGGCCGGCAGTTGAGCCGCACCGGGATGCCCACCGCGCCAATTCCTCGATTCACATACATCTGCGTATTGCCCAGCCGGAACAGCCCTTCGACGTAAATTCGGCCAAACCTCGGCAGGTAAAGCGGCGGCACAAACGGAAACCGGATCTGGCCTCCGTGCGTGTGGCCTGAAAGCATCAGGTCCACTCCGTAGGAGGCGATCTGGGGCAGGATGTCCGGCTCGTGCGCCATCACCACCATCGGCTCGCCGTCGCGCAGTACGCTTTTGGGAATCGCCTTATCCGGCTGCGAGGCCATGGCGCTGGCGCTGCCCAGGCCGACCACCCAGAGCCGTTTGCCGCCGCGTTCGAGGGGGATCGCCTGGTTCACCAGTGTCGGAATGCCGTGTGTCTCCAGTCCATCCTTGACCCGCTGCCAGCCCACGACGTAGTCATGATTGCCGAGTGAGGCAAAGCGAAGCGGGCAGGCCGTCCGAGACAGTATCTCGGCGCACGGCTGGATGCGGCTGCGTCCGTATGTAATCGGAAGCGGTCCATAGCTCACAAAGTCGCCGGTGTAGAGCACCATGTCCGGCTTTAGTCCGTTGACGACCTGAACCACATGCTCCAGAAAGAAGGCCTCGTCGAATTCCTCAAAATGCAGATCGGAAATCTGCACGATCTGCATTCCGCGAAACTCATCCGGCAGTCTTGGCAGCAGGATGCTGTGCTTTTCCACCTGCAGGTAGTGCCGGCTGAACTCGATGGGATAAATCGTCGCGAGGCCGCCCGCGGCTGCCGCAATCTTCAGGAATCGGCGACGGCTCAGTCCACGGGAGGGCTCTTGAGGAGATGAAGAAGACTCCATTCTTCCATCCTAATTGGGGTGCAGGGGGGATTATTCCGGCGAGGGCAGCAGCTTTGGAATGCAGCGGTGCCCGGCCCCGCATGTGACCTACCCTGGGCATAACCCTGCCGGTATTTTCGTTTGGATGAGCGCTGGGACGGAAAAGTAAGCCGGGCAGCGTGCCCGGCTTATCGAGACTGGATTTACGCGTGCTCTACCACCCAAAACCAAAGTAGTAGCTGGGGCCGAAATAGTACGGGTATGGCGAGTAGTAGTAGGGCGCGGGATAGGCATATCCATACGGGTAGCCATAGGGGTATGCATAGGTTCGCGGATAACGCCCATAGTAGGAACGCCGCTGCAGTTGCGGCACACTCGACGCCAGCCGTCGCGCCTCCTGCCACGACACCGGCTGCACGGTTACCGGTGTGGCAAGGTGGAAATTCAGCACGGCTTCAGAGGGGATGTAGATCCGGGGGCCCTTGGTGGCTGACGAAATGCCCATGCCGGTCACGGCGCCCAGTCCCGCGCCCACCGCAGCGCCGGCTCCGCGGCCAATGATGCCGCCGAAAATTGCGCCCAGCACACCGCCGGTGATGGTGTTGCCGGCCGTGTATCCAGCCTTGTTGGAGCCCACGCCGGCCCAGAGATTGGTTTGCAGCGGATAGACCTGCCCGCCCATGTTCAGTGAGGTCAAGCGCAAGTCAAGATGCGGCTTGCCGCCCAGGCTTCCCTTGGGCTCGCTTACCTGCTCCACCGTGCCCTGCAGCATCGCGCCGCGCGGAATCGCCAGCACATTGCCTTCCCAGACGTCGTTGGCTACCGTGGCGTCAAACCGCTGTCCCGGCTGAAGGTGCGCGCTGTCCAGCGTCTCTACGGTCCGCACCTGCAGGAGCGTTCCGGCCGGCACCGTGACGGGCGCGCTCGACTGTTGCGGCGGAGGGTAGTTGTTCTGGCCGTTGTACTGGTTGTAGTTCTGCGCGCCGTAGCCGTTGCCATAGGACTGGCCCACGAAGCCGTTGCCCTGATACTCCGGGCGCGGCTGCTGGCCATAGCCCTGAGTGTTTTGCGCCTGCTGCTGGCCGTAGCTTTGATTGTTCTGGGGCGGCTGTTGATCCGGCGGCGGAGGAGGAGGATTGCCTGCATCGCTCATCGCGGGCGCGGCCGATGGTGGCGCCGGCGGCGCCTGTGGCTGCTGCGCCTCCGGTGGTGGAGGCGGCGTCTGTATCTGGTTCCCCTGGTAGGTCTGATCCTGGTTGTTCTGGGACTGGAAATTCTGATTCGCGCCGGCAATGGTCAGGTTGTTCAGAATCGTGCGCACGCCGCGCACATTCGCTGTTACGCTTTCGGCTTCCTGCCACTGCTCCTGATTCTGAACACGACCGCTGAGCGTCACCTGGCTGTTATCCACTGTCACCATGATGTTCTGGCCGCGCAGCAGGTGATTCCGGCTCAGCCTGGATGCAACCTCCTGCTGGAGCCGTGAATTTGACGCGGACATCCGGGCCATGTCGGCGTTTGCGGTTTGTGCCAACGCCCGCGGCGGAGCGTCCGCAAGCACTGCGGCCGTCAATGCGATCATCCCAAGGCTCAATAACTTCAGAATTCGACGCTGCGTATTCATCGCGCTTGCTCACCTCCGCGCCCGGTGTTCCGGCGCCGGCTGCAGCCAGCCGAACCGCCGCCAGGTGCTACCATGCTCAACACTTACATAGATGAAAAGTTGTGCCGGAAGGTGCAGTCGACACCCTCCGGCAGATGGTTTCAGGGCATTTCTTTCCTGGATTTCAGGCTGCGTTCATTTCTCTGTCATCCCCGCAGGCTCTTGTAGCGGGTAATCAGAGTATTGGTCGAGCTGTCGTGCTTCAGATCCGCCGGGCCAGCCAGTTCGCCGGCAATTTTCTTCGCCAGCACCTTGCCCAGTTCTACGCCCCACTGGTCAAACGAGTTCACCTGCCACACCGTGCCCTGCGTGAAGACAATGTGCTCGTACAGAGCCACCAGTTTGCCCAGCGCCTCCGGCGTCAGCTGCTTCAGCAGCAGCGTATTTGAAGGCCGGTTGCCTTCAAATACCTTGTGCGGGACCAGCCATTCCGGTACGCCCTCCGCTTTGACTTCCTCGGCCGTCTTGCCAAAGGCCAGCGCCTCGCTTTGCGCGAAGACGTTTGCCATCAGCAGATCGTGGTGGTTCCCCAGCGGATTCAACGTCTCGCCGAAGCCGATAAAGTCGCAGGGAATCAGCTTCGTCCCCTGGTGAATGAGCTGGTAGAACGAGTGCTGTCCGTTGGTCCCGGGCTCGCCCCAGTACACTGGACCGGTCTGGTAGCTCACCGAGTCGCCACTCAGCGTCACGTGCTTGCCGTTGCTTTCCATGGTGAGCTGCTGCAGGTAGGCAGGAAAGCGCTTGAGGTATTGTTCGTAGGGCAGCACCGCGACGGTCTGCGCATCGAAAAAGTCGTTGTACCAGACGGACAGCAGGCCCATGATCACCGGCATGTTCTGCTCAAACGGCGCAGTGCGGAAGTGTTCGTCCACGGCGTGG
>JAJZJJ010000021.1 GCA_021810175.1 Acidobacteriota bacterium
CTCCGCCCTTTTCATTGCTCAGTTTGGACGACCGCTCCAGCAGCCGCGAGTGCAGATAGAACACGTCGCCCGGGTACGCCTCGCGTCCCGGCGGACGCCGCAGCAGAAGCGACAGCTCGCGGTACGCCACGGCGTGCTTCGACAGGTCGTCGTAAATAATCAGCGCATGCTTGCCCTTGTCGCGGAAGTATTCGGCCATCGCCGTCGCCGCATACGGCGCAAGATACAGCATCGGCGCCGGTTCTGATGCTGAAGCCGACACAATGATCGTGTAATCCATCGCGCCGCGCTCTTCCAGCATATGCACCACGCCGGCCACCGACGAGCGCTTCTGCCCGATCGCGCAATACACGCAGATCAGGTCCTTGCCCTTGTTGTTCAGAATTGTGTCCAGCGCAATCGCCGTCTTGCCCGTCTGACGGTCGCCGATAATCAGTTCGCGCTGCCCGCGGCCGATCGGAATCATCGCGTCGATGGCCTTCAGACCCGTCATCATCGGCTCGCGCACCGGCTGCCGGTCGATCACGCCCGGAGCCAACCGCTCCACCGGGAACGAATCGCTCGCATGAATCGGACCGCGGTCGTCAATCGGCTCGCCCAGCGCGTTCACCACACGGCCAATCATGCCGTCGCCCACGGGCACGCTCAAAATCTTGCCCGTGCGCTTCACCACGTCGCCTTCGCGCAGTTCCGACCACTCCCCCAGCAGCACCGCGCCCACCTGGTCTTCTTCCAGGTTCATCGCCATGCCCGCCACGCCGTGCGGAAACTCCAGCATCTCGCCGGCCATGCATTTTTCCAGCCCATGCAAACGCGCAATGCCGTCGCCCAGCGAAATGATCGTGCCCACTTCGTCGACGCGCATCTTCGCGTCATAGTTCGCAATTTGCTCCTTCAGGAGCGCGGTAATTTCATCTGCCTTAATCTGCGCCATGCTTCCCTGTTCCCAGCCGGGTAAATCCCTGTTGCTCTGCTTTTGCGTTGCTTCTGCTGCCGCCTACTTCGCAGCCAGTTGGTTTTCCAGTACCGCGAGCCGCCCGCGCACCGATCCGTCGTAAACCGTGCTCCCTACCCGCACAATCACGCCGCCAATCAGCGCCTGGTCCTCGCGAAATGTCGCTTCCACCTTGCCATGCACCAGCTCGCCGATCTTAAGGATCAGCGCCCGGCGCTCCTGCTCGTCCAGCACACGCGCCGACGTCACCTCTACCTCCGCGATGCCCAGCCGGCTGTTCATCTCCCGCCGAAATTCATCCAGAATCTCCTCGTAGGCATCCATCCGGTTATGGTGCAGCAGCACAGCCACAAAGTTCTTCACCTGCGGCGCCAGCTGCAGCTTCTGGTTCATGCGGTCCAGAATCGTAATCTTCTCCGGCAGCGGAAACGAAGGATCCAGAAACACTTCCCGCAAATCCGCGGCCGCATGCCAGGCCGTCGTAAAGTCTTTCAGTTGGCGCTTCACGTCTTCATAGGACAGATGCGCCTCGGCGATCACATCCGCAAACGCGCGCGCGTAGCGCAGGGCAAAGGCCGCCATCAGCTCTGCTCTCCTTTGGGCTTGCCCGTAATCGACTTCGCAAATTCAGCCACCAGCGCCTTGTCGCGGTCCGCATCCACCTTCAGGCTCGACCGCACCTGTCCCAGCGCCAGTTCCGCCGCATAACGCCGCAAATTCCGCTGTGCCATGGCGCTCGCGGCGTCAATTTCCTGCTCGGCGGAGTGCACAATCCGTTGCCGCTCCGTCTCCAGCGCCTCGTGCATGCGTCGCTCTTCCTCGGCAGCTTCGTGTTCTGATCGTTTCCGGAATGCCTCGATCTCTGCATCCAGGTGCGACAGCCGTTCCTCGATCGCCGCCAGCCTGCGCTTCGCATCGTCGCTTACCTGCTTGGCTTCCACCAGGTCCTTCTGCAATCGCTCCGTCCGGCGCCGGAAAATTCCCGGCAAGGCTTTGAAGAGGAAGTAAAAAATCACAAACAGCAGAATCCCCGAGTTCAGCCACTCAAAGATCTGAGCCATCGTCTTGACCGGCAATCCCAGCTTCTTTGCAAACCACTGCACCGAGGACGAATACAAGTAATCCTTGTGTTGCTGCTCTGTCTCGGGAGCATCCATCTGTTCCGGAGGCCCGTTGGACTTCTGAGCATCCACCTGGCTCTTCGGCTGACTCTGCGCCATCGCCGCCACGCCGGCATGCGAAGCCTGTGCCCGCGCGGGCAGCGTCATCGCTCCCAACGCAAGACCAAGCGCCAGCGCCAGACATCCCGTTCTCAAAATCTGCTTCACCGCGCGCTCCCCACCGCCGGCAGCACGGCTTCCTGCATCTGCTCCGCAATCTGTCCAATCTCCGCGTGCAATTGCAGCTTGGCTGCTGCGGCTTGCCGCGCAATCTCCCGCTTTGCGGCTTCGGTACGGTCACGCGCCAGCAAACGCGCGCTCGCCAGCGCCGTTTCTCGCTCTGCGTTCCACTGCTGCACTTGCAGCTCCCGTGCGTGATGAATCTCCGCACGCGCCGCACGCAGCTTCGCCTCGTATTCCTGCGACTTCACATCCGCTGCAGCCACTGCGGCGTGCGCTCGCTCCACAGCGCCCTGCGTCCGCTCATACCGTTCCGCACGGGTCCGCCTCAGCGGTCGGTACAAAATAAAGTGGTAGCCTGCCACCAACAGCAGAAACAAAATCATTGTCGGCACAGAGCCGAGCACAAATTGACCGAGATCGTTGACTATTTCTTGCATGTAATGATCGACGTATAATGTTGGGAACTAAGCAGATAAGGCCGCCCGGACCCCCGTTTCTAACAAAGCGCGCGGACCAGTGTCAATACGCAATTGCAGAATCAGCGCGAACGAAATTGCTCCGTCCGCTTGACGCTAATTCCAAGCGGCGTACACTCTAAGTATCGCCTATGACCCGCTTCAGGGTCCAGCGGCTCGGAGAGGTGAGTTTCCCACCACGCTCACTCCTCCGGGCCGTTATTGTTTTTCCACGAATCTTCTGAACCGTCCCACCAGCGACGCCGGCGCAGAAACCGCCATCCTCACCAGGTTTCCCTCGAATTCCCGACCCCGAATCACCGCACCCGCTTCCAGCGCCGCAATCACTTCCCCCTCCGACTGCGGAATCCGCAGCCGCGCTTCCACCATCGGATCCTGCTGCAGCGCCTCATCGATCCGCTCCAGCAGCTCCGGCAGCCCATCCCCCGTCTTGGCTGAAATCGCCAGCGGCCGGCCCACTCCCTCGCGCAGCCCGGACTGCTCCTCCGGCGTCAGCAGGTCCACCTTGTTCAGCACCTCGATCTGTGGTTTCTCCCGCACACCCAGTTCCGCCAGCACAAGCTTCACTTCGCTCCGATGCTCTTCCCGCATCGCACTCGAGCAGTCCTGTACATGCAGCAATACCTCGGCCTTCTGCACCTCTTCCAGCGTCGCTCGAAACGAACTGATCAGCGTCGGCGGCAAGTCCCGAATAAAACCCACCGTATCCGACAGCAGAACCTTCCTCCGGCTTGGCAGCGTAATCGCCCGCAGCTTCGGGTCCAGCGTCGCAAACATCCGCGCCGACTCCAGCACACTTGCCCCCGTCAGGGCATTGAACAGCGTGCTCTTGCCGGCGTTCGTGTAGCCCACCAGCGCCACCGTCGGCACCGGAACCGCCTCCCGCCGCTGCCGCTGCTGGCCGCGAATCCGCCGTACGCTCTCCAGTTCGCCCCTCAGCTGTGCGATCCGTCGCTGAATCCGTCGCCGGTCCGTCTCCAGCTGCGTCTCGCCCGGTCCGCGTGTGCCGATGCCGCCGCCCAGGCGCGACATCTCCCGGCCACGCCCCGTCAGCCTCGGCAGCATGTACTCCAGCTGCGCCAGCTCCACCTGCAGCATGCCCTCGCGCGTCCGCGCATGGCGCGCAAAAATGTCCAGAATCAGCTGCGTACGGTCGATCACTCGCCCCGGCAGCTCTCTTTCCAGGTTTCTCAGTTGGGTGGGCGTCAGGTTCTGGCCAAAAATAATCACATCGGCACGGCTCGACGCAGCGGCCGCAGCCACTTCCTCGACCTTACCGCTGCCGATCAATGTCGCGGCATCCGCCTTGGCGCGACGCTGCGTCAGCTCCCCGGCAATTTCCGCCCCGGCGCTCAGCACCAGCTCGCGAAATTCCGCCACGCCGCTTAGGAACTCTTCATTGCTCCCGCCCGCTACGACTGCTTCGCTGGATTCGCGCCCAGCTTCGCCGACGTCGCGCAACGAAGCCGCATCCCGGGCCTGCCGGGCCGCAGTGAGAACCGCTGCCTTCCGCTGCCCCAGGTCTACTGAAACCAGTAGCGCGCGCTCCGAGGGCATGGATGGATCCACGGCCGCTCTCACGCCCGATCCCATCCGCACCCCGGAACGATTCGCCACAGTCTTGTCCCGAGCTTCTGCCCTGATCCCAGCTCAGACTCCCCCGGAAGTGCTTCCCGAGGTTCCGCCTGTTACCGGTGCGCCGGCAACCGCATTGCCTGCTCCCGGGCCGGATGCCGACGTATGTGACGGCGCTGGCCGATGCTCGCCATGCAGTACCGAGCGGCTGCTCACCACTGTCGAAATGGCATGCTTGAAGATCAGTTGCTCCTGGCTGTTGTTCTCCAGAAGAACTGAATACTTGTCGAATGAGCGGATCTTCCCCGTAAGCTTTACCCCACTGACGAGGTAAATCGTAATCGGAGTCTTATCTTTGCGGACCGTGTTCAGGAAGGTGTCCTGAATATTCTGTGCCGGCTTGTTATCCATAGAATGCCGATCTCCTTGTGCTGGTGAGCCGTTCTAAAAGTTCATTGCCCCGGATGCAAAAAGTTGAAACTGCATAGTTCACATCCACCGATTGTCTATCACCGTCAGCGAAAAAGTCCGCGTACGGCAATGAAAAAACGCGAGCTTCCCAAAAGTTCGGTGGTAGACAGCTTACTTCATCCGATTGGATGCGTGCACATCCGTTGCAGCACTTAATGTTTACGCCCTAATTTCCTGCTTCTGCGAAATCGCCCTCGATGCGCCCCATTTTGACCCTCTGGCTGGGGAGAAAGAACCGTCGGGCCCTCAATCTGGCGCGCAATTACACCCTCCATCCGGTATTTCACGGTGATGGTCGGCCCCGGATTCACCCGCCCCGTCTGCGGGTTCAGCGCAATTTGTGGATTTTTCGAGATTTGAAACGAAAACACCGGATCCGTATCCTGCCCGAACTTCTCATGCCCCACCGTCACTGGGAAAAACCCCTCTATGTGATGCACGCTGTATGCCGTTTCGTACTGGTGCCCCGGAACATCCCAGGTAAACACCCGGATCTCGTCAAAATCGTACGGTAACCCTCCCTGGTAAGGCGCAAATACCGCCACGTACTCGGGCACCATGTGGTCCGGCGCATCCGATTTCGGGTCTTTTACCTGCCGGAACAGGTACGCCCCAATCATCCGCTCTGACGGTGCCAGCACCAGCACCGAATTTGGCACATCCGGCACCAGCGCGCTCCCGCGCACCCATCCCGTGCGCCCCTTCGCATCGCGCACCAGCCAGTAGTCCTCCATCGGGACCGGTGGTGGGGTCTTGCCCTCTTTTACATCCTGTTCCCGCTGCATCATCGCCAGCGTCGACTCCCGCCGTGGCACCGATGCCCGTTCCAGCATGTCCAGCTTGTCGTTTGCATGCAGCAGGTAATAGTGTGGCGCCTGCAATCCCGGCGCATCGTGCAAATACGAAGTCTCTTCGAGAATTGCCTTCGCCAATGGAGGAGTATTCGCGTACTCCTTCCGGAGAGCGTCAAATTTGTCCATCTCCCCCTGGTTGACGACGTAAAGCTCCTCAATCCAGCCGACTCTCCCGTTCGGAGCCTTGACTTTGTAAAAGCGCGTCTGGTGTTCCAGCACCCGCAGCCGCTCACCGTTCTTCACTTCGGTGACGAAATTCGCCACCGGCGCCACACGATCGCGCAGAAACGTGTGCTCCGCCGCAACATACACATACTGCGGAGCCATCTGATGTTCGATCCGGCGGCAGCCGGAAAGACCTATCAGGAAAACTGCCAATAGCATTCCAAGGCATGTGCGTCGCACACTGGCATCTGCAAACTTCATGAGCAAAAGCGATCCGGCCTTGTTTCGAGCATAGCACCGGCTTCGCGTATCTCCCGGGCGCCCCGTACCAGCGCCGGCACCCCTCTGATGCCCGTATTCACTGCGTCGCCGCAATCCCAATCGCCTGTGTTGGATCCGTTCCCGTCGACGAAGTTGCGACCGGCGTCAGCGCACCCGGAGTCGTCGTGCTGAACTGGAATACCTGCAGGTCCGGGCTCCCGCCTTCGTTCACCACCGCCAGATAGCCCTTCGTCTTGTCCTCGGCCATCGCAACCGGCGTCGTTCCGGTCGAAAACGGCGAGCCTGCGATCGCCGTCAGCCCACCCGTAGTCCCCACCGAAAACGCGCTGATCGAATTTCCCGTTCGATTCGCCACATACACATAGCTGCCCGTCGGATCGGCCAGCACCGCCGCCGGTCCAAGCCCCGTCTTAAACGGCGATCCGCTGATCTCGCTCAGTGTCCCGTTGGACGCAATAGAGAAAACGCGTACAGCATTGATGCCCGTCTCCGTCACATACAGGTATTTCCCATTGGGCGAAACCGCCACCGCCAAATCCGCATCCAGATTCTGTTTCGGCGGAAGCACGCTGTTCACTGGAGCCAGCGCCCCGGTCGTTCCATTGAAGCTCAGCGTCTCCACGCCGTCCGTGCCCAGCGCCACATACACATACGCGTCATTCGGCGTAATCGCCAGCGAACTGGCTGCTGAACTCGCCAGCGCAACCCCCGGCACATTCAAATTCGTCAAAGCTCCCGTCGACGAATTAATCCCAAACACATACGCTTCCCCCGAAAACCCCGAAACCCACACAATCCACTGCCCGGTCGAGTCGATTTCCATCGTCACCGGCGAATCCCCCGTAAACACCGGCGTTCCGCCATTGCCCAGCGAAATCGCGCCGTTGCTCCCCACCGTGTACACATAAATCGCGCCTGAGAGTGATCCCATGTACAGCAGGCTGTCGTTCGGCGTCATCGCAATACAGCTGGGCGTCAGCGGCACTGCGAAGGGTGAGCCGCTAATGTTTGTCAGCTTTCCATTCGTGAGCGAAAACCCAGCTATTGTGTTCAGATTCGGGTTCGAATTCGCAACATACAGGTAAGCCCCGGTAGCCCCCGTTCCGCCGCCGCCGCCACCGGACCCTCCGCCGCCGTTCGTACTCGTCACCGGCGGAAAAAACTGCCCGCACCCCGCCAGCGCCAGCAGCCCCGCCAGCAAACACCATCCTGCAAATCTCATCCTCGGCCTCCGGCGGGCGGCATAACCGCTAGCCTGCTCTATCTTTCCTATCTTCCCATCCCGGCCGCCGTCGCGTCCGCAGACACACTTCAGCGTTTTCGCTTCATGTGCTTACAAGAGAAACGCTTCCCGGTGGCTCCTTCCTTAAGAACAAGCCACTCCAACTGCCGTCGATCTGTCTACGTATGAACCGAATGCGCCCTATCGCATTATCTGACGCGATCCACCGCTCTCCCGCTCATCAGCTCAGATACACTGGCGTCCGAACATCCCGACGCCTCCCAGTCGCATCCGCACACACGGAGACTTACATGGCCCTCGCCGCCATTCTGCTTATACTCTGCCTTCTTCCTTTTGCCTGGTTTCTTCGCAACGATCCAGCCGATTACCGCGCCTTCAAAGCGCTCACCCGCACAGAAGACCGCCAGCGCCGTTTCCGCATCTGGACGCTGAAGAGCTTCCTGCTCTTCGGCTGCGTCAGCCTCATCTCCCTCGCCATCCTTGGCCGGCTCTCCGCGCTCGTCTCCCTGCCGCCGGAGTTCCTCCGTCTCGCCACGTTTTTCCACGACCACGGCCCCAGCCAGGCAGGCATGACCGGCTTTCTCATCGGCACCACCAGCGCCATCGTCTTTGGTCTCATCATCGGGATCCTCGCCGCCCGCCGCAAAAAGAAAAAACAGGCCCTAAAGCCTGTCACCATCGGCGATATTGCCCCTCTCCTGCCCCGCAACTGGCCTGAAATCGCCCACGGAGCTCTTCTGTCCGTCAACGCCGGCTTCAGTGAGGAACTCTACTTCCGCCTGCTTTTGCCCCTCCTGTTTGCCATCCTCATCGGCCACGCCGTCCCGGCTTTCGTACTCGCTGCCATCATCTTCGGCCTCGCCCATTTTTATCAGGGCATCGCCGGGGTCATCGCCACCACCATCCTCGGCATCCTGCTCACCCTCACCTACCTCTTCACCGGAACCATCTGGGCCGCCGTCGGTGCTCACGCCTTCCTCGACCTCATCGGCCTCGTCATCCGCCCATCGCTCGCCCGCATCTTCGCGCGCCCACAACCGGCCTGATTACGCTCCAACCAGCCTTAGTTTGTCTTGTCCGGATTCCCCGCCCCGAACCGCCCCTCCACCGGCTGTCGCCCGCGAAATCCTTCCTCGACCGAATGCCAGAACTCGATCTTCTCTTCGCCCAGCTTCCAGCACAGCAGCACAATCTCGCCGTCCAGATACGCCGGAAAGTCCAGCAGTCCCATATTCAGGTCTTTCACCTGCACGCCGATTGCGTCGATCTCCTCCACGGCATCCTTGGCCCGCTGCACCAGGCCGGTCATCGCTGCCTTTTTCTCCTGCACCTCGCTGACGTTTACCATCGTGCCGCCGGCCAGAAAAATCCGCCGGGCGAGCTCCTGCAGTTCCTCTTCCACCGTCTCGGCGGCCTCTTTTGCTTCCATCGCCCGCTTCAGCAGCGCTTCGATCGTCGGCAGCAGCAATTGCGCTTCGTCCAGCGTGAAAGTCTTCATTCGCTATCCCCGAATTTCCAGCATCCGGTCCAGTGCCACCCGCGCCCAGTACTTCACGCCCCAGTCCACCTGGATCCGGTTCACCACTTGCCCGTTCACCAGGTTCTCCAGCGCCCACGCCAGATGTCCCGGGCTGATGCGATACATTGTCGTGCACAGACACCCGGTATCGTCCAGGGTAATAATCCGTTTGTCCTTCCCGGCAAACTTCTTCGCCAGCCGGTTCACCAGGTGAATCTCCGTCCCGATGGCAAACATCGTGCCCTCCGGCGCCTGTTCCACCTCGGCAATAATCCGCTCCGTTGAGCCCAGCGCATCCGCCTTCTGGCAGACCTCCCAGCGGCACTCCGGATGCACCACCACTCGAATTCCCGGATACTTCGCCCGCACTATATCCACGTGCTCCGGCAAAAAGCGTTGATGCACCGAGCAATGCCCCTTCCACAGAATCACTTTCGCCGCGCGCAGCTTCTCCGGCGTCACCCCGCCACCAATCTGCCACGGGTCAAACACCACCATCTCATCCAGCGAAATCCCCATCGCATACGCCGTGTTCCGCCCCAGATGCTGGTCCGGCAAAAACAGAATTTTCTCCGCCCGCGCAAACGCCCACTCAAACGCCTTGCCCGCGTTTGACGACGTACACACCAGGCCGCCGCGCTCCCCGCAAAACGCCTTGATCGCCGCCGTCGAGTTCATATACGTCAGCGGAATCACGTTCTTCTCATCCAACCCCGCGCGCACCAGCGTCTCCCAGCACGCCTCTACCTGGCTGATCTCCGCCATATCCGCCATCGAGCAACCGGCATTCATGTCCGGCAAAATCACCTGCTGGTCGTCGCGCCCAAGCACATCCGCGCTCTCGGCCATAAAATGCACGCCGCAGAACACGATATATTTCGCCGGCGTCTCCGCCGCAATCTTCGAAAGCTTGTAGCTGTCGCCCGTAAAGTCCGCGAATCGCACCACTTCGTCGCGCTGGTAGTGGTGCCCCAGCAGAACCGCCGTCGCGCCCAGCGCTTCCCGCGCCGCCGAAATCCGGTCATCCATGCTGTGATCCGGCATCGCCAGGTAATCATCTAGCGAGCACGTCTGCCCCGCGACCACTTCCGTCGCAGACACTTCTGTTTCTACAATTCCATTCACGCGTAAGCCGCCTTCAGTCCAGCCGTAACGTTCAGCTTTGGACGGGGATGTTGAAAGCAATTCCAGGTTGCAGCCAGTTCACTGCACCGCTCTGCGGCGCCCAACCGGCGGGGTTGTTGCAACCGTTCCCTTATTCAATGGATGCGCCTCGCTTATAAGCGGTCGCAGCCATAAAATAAGTGTAATCCAACCGGCGCCCTCCAACGTATGTCCTGCAGCGGCCAGACACCGGTCGGCAGATTCCGGATCCTGCCCGCTCGCAGGTATCATAAAAGTTCATGCACTTCGGCGATTACACATTCATTGCAATTCTGGCCCTCGTCCTCTTCGGCCCCAAACGCCTGCCGGAAATCGCACGTCAGGCTGGCCGCCTCATGATGGAGTTTCGCCGCGCCAGCAACGAATTCAAAATGCAGATGGAAGAGGAGCTTCGCAACCTCGAGGAAGAGGATCGCCGCAAGAAACTCCAGGAAGCCGCGGCCAATACCGGCGATCTTGCTGAACACCACGCCCTGCCCGCCGAAACCAGCTACTCCGAGACCCCCGCCGATGCCGAATCCCGGGACGCAGCCCACGCTTCCCTGCCCTACACACCACCCTCGCCCGATGAGGAATGCATCGACCCCGTAGACCTGCTCGACACACCGCAGACCCAAACCGGAGACCTCTACCAGGAGGAATGGCAGGACATCGGATCAGAAACCCTGGCCGAAGACCACGGCCCCGAAATCTCTGCCGAATCCCCAGAAGCGTCGTCGGTCTCCTATCTACCCTCCGATGAGCCGTCTATGCCCATCACGGCCCAGAGCAGCCGCATCGAGCAGCCCACGACTCCGCAGGACCCCGTCCGGCCAGAAAGCGACCCGGCCATCCACCATGCCTGATATTGTCGATCGCGCACGGAATGCCGTCTCCGAACGCGCAGAACTCCCCGGCATGACCCTCATGGAGCACCTCGAGGAGCTTCGCCGCCGCATCATCCGCTCTACCCTGTCCATCGGCGTCGGCTTCGTCATCGCCTACGTCTTCCATACGCAGATTTACGGATTCATGCAGCGCCCCATCGTCTTCGCGCTCGCAGCCCACCATCTGCCCACGGAACTCGTCTATCACAACCCCATCGACCCCTTTAACATGTACCTCGAGATCAGCCTCATGGTGGGCTGCATCCTTGTTTCTCCCTACATCCTCTACCAGGTCTGGATGTTCATTTCCCCCGGCCTCTATGCGCACGAAAAGCGCTACGTCATGCCCTTCATGGCCTCCACCGTCGGCCTCTTTCTTGCTGGCGCTTACTTCGGCTACCGCTGGGTCTATCCCGAATCGCTTGAATTTCTCCTTGGCTACAGCAATCAGTTCCGCCCGCTCATTGAAATCAACGAGTATACCCACCTTTTTCTCACCGTAATCCTGGGCCTCGGCATCACCTTTGAGCTGCCGATTGTCGTCATGTTCCTCTCGCTCTTTGGCATCGTCTCGCCCAAATTCCTCTGGAAGAACTTCCGCTACGCCGTCCTGGTCATCTTCATCATCGCGGCCATCATCACGCCCACGCCGGACATTCTCACCATGTGCGTCTTCGCCACCCCGATGCTCACCCTCTACCTGCTAAGCATCGGCATTTCGTTCATGGTCCACCCGGCCCGCCGCAAAGCACGCCGGGAAGCGCAAGGCAAATCCTGACCCCGGGCACCATCCCAGACTTCGCACGTGATCTTCTTCGCTCTCATCGTCGGCGCCTTGCTCTTCATCGACTTGGGCATTCTGCACCGCAAAGGCCATAGCGCATCTCCGCGCGCCGCCTGGCTCTGGACCATCTTCATCATCCTTCTTGCCGGTGCCTATGCCGCTTATACCGGGTGGCATCTCGGTCGCGAACCCGGCCTCGAATTCGCCTCCGGCTACCTCATCGAAGCCTCGCTCAGCATCGACAATCTTTTCGTCTTCCTCATCCTCTTCCGCGCCCTCGACATCGGCGAAGAACAGCAGCACCGCATCCTGCTGTGGGGAATCTTCGGCGCGATCGTACTGCGCGCTCTCTTCATCGTCGTTGGCGTGCATCTTCTTGGCCGCTTCGTCTGGGTGCAATACATCTTCGGAGTCATCCTGCTCATCGCCGCATTGCGCCTGCTTCTCATCCACGCGCACAAGCAACGCCCCTCAGGCCCTGTCCGCTGGCTCCAGCATCACGGCCTGCGCCGCCTTCCGGATGGCCGCCTCGTGCTCGCCTCTTTCCTGCTCGTCATCCTCGCCGTCGAACTCACCGACCTCGTCTTCGCCCTCGACTCCATCCCCGCCGTCCTCGCAGTTACCCGCTCGCCGATGATCGCCTGGACCTCCAATGTCTTCGCCATCCTCGGCCTGCGCTCCCTCTACTTCGTCCTCGCCGGCCTCCTCGACCGCTTCCACCTGCTCCACTATGGCCTCGGCATTATCCTCGCCTTTGTCTCCCTCAAAATGCTCGCCGCCCACTGGGTCCACATTCCCACCCTCGTCTCCCTCTGCGTCATCCTGGCGACAGTAGCGGCCTTCATCGCCCTCAGCCTCGCCCGCAAACCCGCCCACACGTAGAGCTATTCTGGCGCCGAAGGCGCGTCCGCCCGTGCGGCCAGCACCACCACCGAATGCTTCCCATACCGCGCATCATCTCTTTGCGGAAAATCATTCCGAAAATGCGCCCCGCGACTTTCCTCCCGCGCCAGCGCCGACCGTACAATCAGCTTCGCCACAGCATGCAGATGTCCCAGCTCCAGCGCATCCCTCCGCAACTCAGCCTCACCTGCCTCCTCGCGCGCTAAAAACGCCTCCGCCTCTCGCAATCCCTCCGCGTCTCGCAGCAATCCGGCCTTTTGCCACATCATCTGTTGCAAATCCGCCTTCGCAAACGCCGGCCGCCGCCCCAGCTTCGCTTCACCCAGTCCCGCGCCCATCAGCTCCGGCTCCTCGCGCATTGCTCTTGCCGCGCGAGCGCCAAACACCAGTCCCTCCAGCAGCGAATTGCTCGCCAGGCGGTTCGCCCCATGCACCTCCGTGCACGCCACCTCGCCCGCCGCGTAAAGTCGCTTCAGAGACGTCCTTCCATCCACATCCGTCCGCACTCCGCCCATCAGGTAATGTGCCGCCGGCCGCACCGGGATCAAATCCCTCTCCAGACGCAGCCCATGATCGGCCAGAAACGCCGATATCCCCGGAAACCGCACCGCCAGATCCATCCCCGTTACATGCCGCATATCCAGAAACACTGTCCGCGGCTCACCCTCCGGTCCCATCCCCTCGCGCGTAATCGCCCGCGCCACCACGTCCCGCGGAGCCAGCTCCAGCAGCGGATGGTACCGCTCCATAAACCGCTCACCCGCCGCATTCCGCAGATAAGCGCCCTCGCCGCGCAACGCCTCCGAAAGCAGAAACCGCTGCACCCCCGGCAAACTCAGCGCCGTCGGATGAAACTGGTAAAACTCCATGTCTTCAATCTCGGCCCCCGCATACGCCGCCATCGCAATCCCGTCGCCCGTCGCCACGGCCGGGTTCGTCGTATCGCTGTACACCTGGCCAGCGCCGCCGCTGGCCAGCAACACTCCCCGCGCCCGCGCTTCCGTCACACGTCCAGCGCGATCCAGCAGGTCCACGCCCACCACCGCGTCTCCATCCACGCGCAGCGCAATCGTCGAGGTCCACTCCCGCAGAACGATGTTCTTCTCCGCCTGCGCGTGTGCCAGCAGCGCCCGCCCAATCTCCGCACCCGTCGCATCCCCATGCGCATGCAAGATCCGATTCCGGCTGTGCGCGCCCTCACGCGTCAGCATCAGCTCGCCATTCTCGCGGTCAAAATGCGTGTCCCACTGCAACAGCTCCTGCACCCGCAGCGGACCTTCCTCCACCAGCACCCGCGCCGCTTCACGGTTCACGAGCCCGTCGCCCGCAGCCACCGTATCCTCCAGGTGCAACGCCACGTCCTCTGGACCGCTCATCGCCACTGCGATCCCGCCCTGCGCATACGAGGTGTTCGATTCCCCCAGCGCTTCCTTGGTCACCACCAGCACGCGCCCTGCGCGCGCCAGTTCAATCGCGGCGCGCAATCCCGCAATCCCCGCGCCCACCACTACAAACTCGAACGTCTCTACGTCTGCCATCTGTTTTGAACCTATCACTGCTTCCAGTATTTCTGATGCGCCACGCCTCCGCCCGCTGCAAACACTCCTCAACTCAACCGAAAGCCACCCTGCGTGCTGCGATACGATGAAAACTATGGCTCGCACCATCCCCGTTGATATTCCCGGAGCAAACTACACCGTTCATCTCGGCAGTGGACTCCTGCCCCACGTCGGCACGCGTCTCCGCAAGCTCACGGGCAATACCGGCCGCATTTTTGTCGTCACCGCGCCCGAAATCTGGTCCCTCTGGGGC
>JAJZJJ010000022.1 GCA_021810175.1 Acidobacteriota bacterium
GCCGGCTTTGATGACGAGAATGGGCTTGCTCATGGCCACTTCGCGCGCCGCGGAGAGGAAGCTGTGCGCGTCGCCGATGGATTCCATGTAGATGGCGATGGAGTCGGTGTGCGGGTCTCGGCCGTAGTGGTCGATGAGGTCGCCCCAGCTGACGTCCAGCATGGAGCCGACGGAGACGAAGCCGCTGAGGCCCATGCGTTCGCGAATGCACCAGTCGAGCACGGCGGTGCCCAGAGCGCCGCTCTGGCTGATGAAGGCGAGGCGTCCGGCCGGGACCATGGAGGTGGCGAAATTCGCATTGAGGCCGCCCACCGGGTTCATGACGCCGAGGCAGTTGGGCCCGATGATGCGCATTTTGCCGCGGGCAATTTCGCCGACCTGCTTTTCGAGCGCCTTGCCGGTCTCGCCGGCTTCCTTGAAGCCCGCCGAAATAACGATGGCGGAAGGAACACCCGCATCCACCGCTTCCTGGATGATGGCCGGGACCGTGGCGGCGGGGGTGGTGACGACGATCAGGTCAGGCACGCCAGGCAGTTTGCTGATGCTGGGGAACGCCGGCAGGTCCAGCAACTTGGGGCGCTTCGGGTTGACCGGCCACACCGGGCCGCCGAAGGGGCTGGCGATGAGGTTGCTGAGAACACTGTGGCCCACGCTACCCACGCGCTCGGAAGCGCCGATGACGGCCACAGCGTTGGGCGTGAAGATGGTGGCCAGCGGACTGCGGCCAATGCTGACGAGGTCGTGCGCGGGGTCGATGATGACGGGTTCCGTTGCGGACTTTGCGGCTTCAGGTGCGTTCAGTACAGAGGATGGCATCGAGCGAATCTCCTATTTGTCCCGTTCAGTGTCCGTAGCCGCCTTCCGCGCTCACTTTGCCGCGGAAGAGGGTATAGGACGTGATGAAGTAGGCCAGAGCCAGAACCAGGCCGATGGACCACCAGACGAGTCCGACATGAAGCGAATGAGGGCCCGCAATCGCGCTGGCAATGGTGATGTCTCGGGCCGGATCGGTGGAAGACGGCAGAAGCACGGGATAGAGCCCGGCCGCGGCGCCGACCAGCATGAAGACCAGATAAAAACACGAGGACAGGAACGCCGCCAGCGGCCTGCGCTGCCGGGTAAAGCTGAGCATGCCCGCCAGGGAGGCCACCACCAGGAGGGGGACGGCGAACAGAATTGGATAAGCCCGGTAGTTGGCGAGCAGCGAGGGCCGGACCGCGAGGGTGGCGGGAAGGCTGATCAGGGTGACGAGCAGCAGGGCGATCCACAAGACAGAGGCAACGCGCCGGGCACGATTTTCCAGTTCCCCGGGAGCCTTGAGCGTCACCCAGAGAGCTCCGTGCGTGGCGAGAGCCACGAGCGCGACGACTCCGCCGATGACCGTGTACCAGTCCAGGATGCCGGGCTGCGGCCCCACGCGCCAGTTGGTCCACAGCGGCAGGAAGAAGTAGCCGTTCGCGCCGAGGGGCACGCCGCGAATCACGTTGGCGAGAGCCGCTCCGAAGAAGATGGCCAGCAGCGAGCTTGCGAGGAAGAACAGGCCGTCGAAGAAGGTGCGCCAGGTGTCCGAGTCGATGTGCATGCGCAGCTCGATGCTGGCACCGCGCATTATTAGCAGCCACAGGACGATCATGAGGGGCAGATAGAAGCCACTGAACGAGGAGGCATAGAGCAGGGGGAAGGCAAAGTAGAGTGTGCCCCCACCGGCAAGCAGCCATACCTCGTTACCGTCCCATACGGGGCCGATGGAGCGGATCAGCATGCGGCGATCGGCTTCCGCACGGCCGAGGCACAGCGAAAGGATGCCGACGCCCAGATCGAAGCCGTCCAGCACGACATAGGCGGCGATCATCACCGCGACAATCCAGAACCAGATGAATCCCATGATTTCTCTCCTCTCCTATGCGGTCAGGGTTCCGGTACCGGTGGCTTCGGAGGTATGCGCGACGGCTTCAGGACCGGTGTGGATGAAGCGGTAGACGAGCACGATCCAGAGGATGGAGAGAACCGAATACATACCGAGAAATCCGAGCAGGGTGAACAGCGCGTTGCCGGCCGAGACATCCGGCGAATAGCCCTGGGCGGTTCGAATGAGGCCATAGACCAGCCACGGCTGGCGGCCAATCTCGGCGGTCATCCAGCCGGCGGTGTTGGCGATGTAGGGCAGGGGGAAGCTGAGCAGGATCGCCCACAGAGCCCAGCGCGCGCTGTAGAGTTTTCCCCGCCAGAGCAGCAGAGCGGAGACGCCCATCAGCAGAACAAACCAGGTTCCGAGCCCGGCCATGATGTGGTAGGCGTAGAAGAGCAGCGGCAGAGTGGTGGGCCAGTCGCTCCGCGGGAATGCATCCAGCCCCTGCACCTGGGCGCGAGTGGTTCCGTAGATCAGAAAGCTGAGAACCTTATTGACGGCCAGTGGATTATCGATTCTCTGCGCATTCTCGTCCGGCTGGCCAATCAACACGATGGGAGCGCCCGCCTGGGTGCGGAAGAGGCCCTCCATGGCGGCGATGGCCGGCGGCTGATATTTGGCCACGGCGCGGCCCTGCAGGTCGCCGGTGGGGAAGATTTGCACGATGCAGGCGATGAGTCCGGCGATGACGCCGAGTTTGACGAAGAGCCGGCCAAACTCCTCGTGCTTCCGCTCCAGCAGGTAGAAGGCTCCGGTGGCGGCGACCACGAAGGCGCCGGTCACAACCGCGCCGCACATATTGTGGGCATATTGTTTCCACGCCCAGCTATTCATCATCAGCCCCCAGAAGCTGGACACCTGGTAGGTGCCATTGGGCATCTGCTGATAGGCGACGGGATGCTGCATCCAGGCGTCGGTGACGATGATGAAGAAGCCGGAGACCCAGGAGCCGAACCAGACCATGGCGGCCGCGCCGAAGTGCTGGAGCCGGGTGAGGCGCTTTTCACCGAAGAGGAAGAGGCCGAGGAAGGTGGACTCCAGGAAGAAGGCGAAGACGCCTTCCATGGCCAGGGGCTGACCGATGACGCCGCCGGTGCGGCGTGCAAATTCAGCCCAGTTGGTGCCGAACTGGAACTCCATGGGGATTCCAGTGACAACACCGAGCAGGAAGTTGACCGCGAAGATCTTCGCCCAGAACTGCGACGCCTGATTCCAGCGCTCATTGCCCGTGCGCAGGGCGATCAACTTCATCA
Organism: Acidobacteriota bacterium; assembly: GCA_021810175.1. Next base: position 3,163 of record JAJZJJ010000022.1, read on the forward strand.
CCACCATCAGCAGCGCCAGCCCCATGGTGAGCTGCGGGAACAGATAGTGGTACGTGACCGTGAAAGCGAAGTGGATACGATCCAGCAGGAGGGGGTTCATACCAGTTCCAGGGTAACCAGGCCCGGCCAGAGCCTCAGTGACCATTGTCACAAGCCCCGGCGGGGCCGAACGGAGCAGTGAGCGAAGCGGCAATCCCACGGCTGAATCGCCGCCTTTCCGATTGCTCTGTTGAGGGTGCAGATCGCTGCGGACGCCCAGGCGATTGAGGATGTGTGGGTTCGCCGACGGCGAACCCACTGGTTGCATCTACGCCTCAGAATCTGGCCAAAGAAGATCAGCTACAGCTCGTCTTTGGTTTTGTGTCAGGAACGCTCCAGCACCTTATTCGACAAAATAGGCGCTGAGCGCCAGGATCAGCAGGACGATTCCGATGGTGATTGCGGTGAACCCGACGACGCGGCTGAAATTGATCAGCCACTTTTGCGGTGGATCTGTGACCCGCGCCGCATCGCTGCCGTTCTCCATCATGCGCTGATATTCCTTCGGCCTGCGCTTTTTGAATTCCTCCTCGCTTTCGCGGCCGGTGAAGATGACCATGTCCATGGGGAAGCTGTCGGGGCGCAGATGGGTATTGACGAAATGAATGGCGAAGATGAAGAGGATGGCCAGCAGGCCCTCTTCGCTGTGAATGATGAGGACGGCGTTGAGCGCCCATCCGGGCAGGAAGCGGGCGAAGAACGGGGCGAACCACATGGCGTAGCCGGAGAAGCCGATGACAACCATGCCCCAGAAGACCGCCCAGTAGTCGAATTTTTCCCAGTAGGAATAGCGCTCGAACTGCGGTCTGGGTCCCAGCCCGAGGAACCAGCGAAAGTGCGCGAAGAGATCCTTCACATCGTTCCAGCCGGCGACCATGGAGGTCGGGCCCCAGAAGATTCCCTTTTCCCGCTTGAAGATGCCGCGCGCCAGGACATCGCGCACGTGGATAAGGAACGCCAGCGTAAGGATCAGGGCGCAGAGTTTGTGGAAGAAGAGGATGGCGCCGAATCCGCCAACTTGCCGCGCCGCCCGGATGGCCCAGATGGAGCCGCTGAAGCGCATCACGAGGCCGGTGGCCGCCAGCACCAGGAACGTGGTGAACAGGACAGCGTGCAGGTACCTCTGCGGTAAGGTGAAGCGAAGGAACCAGCGTTCCTGCCTCTGCGGAACGGGCTCGGCGGCCGGGGCGGCGGTTTCTGTCAACTCAGGCATTCTTCCCTCCTTCATCCGGTCCATTTGCGTTGCGCGCCAGGTGCGACCGAATCAGCCAGAGCACGGTATGGATCACAAAGAATGTGAGGACGCTGGCCAGCAGCAGGTTCATGAAGAGCCGGATGTAATAAAGCGCGGGATTCTGCCTGCGATCCCGCGGATTGGCGTGCGGCTGATACTGAACGAAGCTGGCGTTGGCGCCGGCGTGGCATTTGCCGCAGGTCGTCACCAGGTTGGCCGTGTTGATCATGGAACGCGGGTTGGAAGCGGGCAGGATGTCATGCGCTCCGTGGCAGTCCCAGCAGCGCGCCGTCTGCACGTAGCCGCCGAGCAGACCGAGCTGGGAATGGAAGGTATCGCGATAGGTCGAAAGCTTGTCGCGATGGCACGAGCCGCAGACCGGCGTGGACTGCATGCGGAATTCAGAGGAGGTGGGCTCGAGGATGGCGTGCGCGGTGTGGCAGTCGGTGCAGACCGGAGCATGGGTGTTGCCGGCAGTAACGGCCGTGCCGTGAATGCCGGCCTCATACTGCACCTCGATGCCCTTGTGACATTTTCCGCAGGTGTTGGGTATGTTGGTCCGGTAGGTGGAGCTTTTGGGATTGGTATGGCTGAGGATGCCATGCGAACCATGGCAACTGGTGCAGTTAGCCGCGACCAGCAGGCCTTCTTTGCTCACCGCGAAACCATGAATGGAATCCATGTAGAGCGCGTATACATTGGGGAGACCATACTTCTTCGCCAGCACCGGATTGCCGTGGCACGATCCGCAGGTCTTCGGGATATTCAGCGGATAGACGGGCGAGCGGGGATCGGTGACGGGCACGATATGGTGCGGGTTGCCGTGGCAACTGAGGCAGGGCTGCGCGCTCGCCTTCGCATGGACGCTGTCGGCGAGGGTCGATGCCTGATCGGCATGGCAGGTGGAGCAGTTGACGGCCGCGGCGTCAGCGGGATGCGGGTAGCCCTTGACGTGAGTGTGGCAATCGGTGCACTTCAGGCTGCCATGCACGCTCGAGTGGAATTGACTTCCGCTGATGGAAATACTTTTCCCCGACGCGTCCGTCATGCCGGGAGTTCCGTGACAGGAGAGGCAGTCCGTCTGGGCGCGCAGTGGCAGCGCCGCGGCCATCAGGAGAAGCGCTGCCACGCAGGGTACCAGCGCGATGGAGGAAACGGTCTTCATTTCAGCTCCGTGGGCCCGGCCGCTGGCCGAGCCCGGTGACGCAAGTGCAGAAAAGTACACCGCGCGGCCGGACTCGGAGCGGCTTTCGTTCTTCTTTCTGTTACTTCTGAAGCGTGCGGATGTAGGAGACTACTTCCTTGATTTGCATGGCGCTCAGTTTGCCCTTATAGGCCGGCATTCTGCCCATGCCATTCTCTGTGATCGCGATGTACTGTGCTTCGGTCTTCTTGCGGGCCGCGGGCGATTTGAAGGACGGAATCTTCATCATCTTGCCCATGGGCGTGGCAGCCGTACCATCGGGACCGTGGCACATCTGGCATTTCTCTTTGTAAACAGCAGCGCCGGCGCTCTGCGCGATGGCAGGGGCCGCAATGGAGGCGGACAGCAGAATCATGACTGCCGCTCGGATGCAGTTCTTCATGGGTGTTGCTCCTTCGTGGGGCGTTCGGTCCCAGGTATGTTTCCAGATAAAACCTGGGGAAAGCCCGGGTCAGTGATGGGCGGCACAACCGCATGTGACGCGCACCAAATGGGTTGGTGACAGCCCGGCCGGCTCACTTCGGGACCTCACCGGCCGTACCTTCGTCGGGAGGGTGGCCGGCGTCTGCGGAGTCCGGAGGGTCTTCACCGTCTTCTCGAATTTCATGCTCGGGGGCGCGTCCGGTGAGGAACGTCCACTTGAGCGGATAGATATCGGGATCGAAGATGACCGCGTAGAGATGCCAGATGACGATGGCCAGCGTCGCGAGGATGGCCTCGTAGAAATGGATAGCGGTGCTGATGGCCAGAATGGTCATGGAGTGCGGCACGTGGGCCAGGATCCAGTCATTCAGCCAGAGCGCGATTCCGGTGATCGCCATGACGGCGGTTCCCCAGACCAGCGCCCAGTACTCCGCTTTCTCCACATAATTAAAGCGGCGATACCGCGGCAGGCGATCGCGGCGGCCGAGGTTGTACTGGACGGTCTGGATCGCTTCGTGAGCATCGCGCAGATCGGGGACCATTTCGCGCAGCCAGCGGCGGCCTCGGCGTTTGAGGGTGACGTAAACGATGTGATAGACGGAGGCGCCGATCAGCACGACGCCGGCGATGCGATGCAGCCAGCCGCGCACCGGATAGTGGTGTTCCCAGCGCACCATGGGCTCAACCCAGAAGGCGTGCGGGAATTTGAGGGCGAAGCCGGTAATTACGAGGACGATGAAACTGCCCAGCAGCAGCATGTGCTGCATGCGCTCGTTTCTGGTCATGCGCAGCTGTCCGGGCCTGCTGCGATATGCCGCCAGCGACTGGCGCGCCTTGTGCCGCAGGTCGATGAGGTTGTGCGTCAGCATCAGGCCGAGGGTGAGGGGAATCACGATGAAGTAGAAGATTTTGACGAAGTCGAGGAGCATCCCGCCGCGGGTTCGGGAGGAAAGGGAATGGACGGGGCCGATGGCGAAGCGGCGTCCGGCATCGGCATGGCACTGGCCGCAGGTTTTGCTCAGGTTGCCGCGATTGACGGTGGAGCGGGGATCGCTTGACGGATAGATATTGTGGACGCCGTGGCAGCTGGCGCAGTTGGCAACGGTTTCGCGCCCCTCGTGAGAGGCGAGACCGTGGTAGCTGTCCTCGTAGGTGGGCACGCGGTCGACGGGCAGGTTGAAACCGGCCATGAGCTGCGCGTTGGCATGGCAGCGCGAGCACGCCTCCTGGGAGATATTGGCCATGTAGACCGGGGACCCGGGATCGCCGGGAGCGAGGATCCTGTGTTCTCTGTGGCAGTCGGTGCAGGTGGCTGCCTGCAGAACGCCCCGGGCGACTGCCTGGCCATGGATGCTCTGCTGGTATGTGTGGTAGATAGCCTCATGGCATTTGCCGCAGGTCGCCGCAACGTTCTGCTTCCATATTTTGGAATGCGGGTTCGAGGGGGGCAGGATGTCGTGATTGCCATGACAGTCGCCGCATGATGCGGCGCTGAGGTTTCCGCTCAGGATCGCGCGGCCGTGAACGCCCTGGCGATAGGCCTCCACCGGACGGACTTCCGTAAACATGTACTTTGCCGCGAGCTTTGGATTGGAATGGCAGGACCCGCAGGTCGCGGGCAAATTCTGTTTGTTCACCGGCGAATGGGGATCGCTGGCGGGCAACACCGCGTGCGCGGAGCCATGGCAACTCTGGCAGGTGGGGACATCGCCGTTGCCATGATCGTGCGCGCGGCCATGGATTCCGGCCTGGTATTGCTTCACTTCGGTAGCGTGACAAGTGGCACAGAACTGCGGACTGGCCACCGCGCTGCTGACATTGCCCGTGCCGTGACAGGTGATGCAGGTGGCGGAGCTCTGCGGATTGCCCAGAGCGGCATGGGCGCCGGTGGCCAGCCGCTTCGCGGCATCCGCGTGGCAATCGACGCAGGATGCGGAAGCTGTTTTGGCGTTGTGAGTTGCCGCAGCGGCGCCGGCATGACAATCGAGGCATGCAAAGGCGGCGTGTGGCCCCTTCATGTGGATGGAGGGATTGATGGCAATGCTCTTGCCTTTGGAGTTGCTCAGTCCCGTGGACAGGCCGTGACACGCCAGACATTCGGAATTCTTTTGCGCGACGGCCAGAGGCGCGAGCCAGGCGGCCAGCAGCATGACGCATACGCATCCGGGCAGGCATCTCGCGGAAAGACCGGCGTGGCGATGCTTCTGCGCCGGCAGTTGGCGCGCGTGGGTCCCCATTGTTGGCCTTCTTCCCTGCCCCGGTGCAGGATCTTGAGTCCCGCTGCGGAGTCGCCGGATCGACGGCGCTTACTCGCGCCGTCTTGCGGCTGTGTCAGGTATGCAATGCATGTCGCGCAGGCTGGTTCGCTCGTCCCGCGACCAGACTGCGCGGCTAACCGTCTTCCCTACTTCTGCAGCCTGCGGATGTGCGCCACGACGGCCCTGATCTGCGCATCGGTGAGTTTGCCCGCGTAGGCCGGCATTCTGCCCACACCCTCTTTGGTCTGCTTAAACAGGGTGGCGTCGCTCGCCTTGATATCTTCGGGCGACTTCAGGGAGCGGATTTTCATATTGCGGCCCATGGGCGTGTTGGCGGAGCCATCCACACCGTGGCACATAGCGCATTTCGACTTGTAGATGGCTTCGCCCGACTGCTGCGCAAGGGCCGGGACGGCCAGCGAGAGGCCCAGCAGAGTCATCCCCGCAATCTTCAGATTCTGGTTCATCTTCTGCTCCTTACTGCGACGGCCGGGGACAGACCCCGGCCATCGGCTGATGTGGATTTACCTCAGAAGGCGTAATGCATTCCGAGCGTGACGACGTTGGCATGGAAGTTCCGCGGCGCGGTTTCACCGGCGGGCGAGATGGTAAGTCCGGTTTGCGTACCCGCCAGGCTCGCATCGTTGCAGGGCACAACGGGCACGGTTGGCGTACCCGGAGCAGGATCGGCGGTGGAGCAGTAGGGCGCGCCGGAAGGACCACCTTCTCCGTAGCCGTAGAACTTGTACTGCGCGCTCCAGATCCATCCAGGGCGAACCGTCCATGCAACGCTCACGAAAGGAGTCTCGTAGGTGGACACCAGCGAACCGGCAACGTCGCGGGCATCGTTGTAGAAGCGGCTGCCGTTGACGGAGTTAATGTCGTACCCGACGTCTGATTTGAACCTTTTGACGGGCGTGAAGATGATAGCCACCGAACCGGACTGAGTCGGAGCATCCATGAAGTCTCTTGCAGGACCAAAGTCATAATCACCGGATCTGTTCTTTGTTCCGGCCGGATACGGGCAAGCTGTGCCGCTGGGTGTTGCAGCACCCGGAAGCGCAGGCGTGGCCGAGGCGAGATAGCAGATGTTGGTCGCCGTATAAATGCCGGAATAGGCGTAGTTCAGATCGACCGCGTAGTGCTCGCTCGGGGCCAGCTCCGCGCCGAGTCCCACCACGCGCGTGTGAGCAACGTGATCGAGCGGTCCATCCAGCGGCGCCGTCCCGGTATTGTTGGTGTTGTTGTGCAGCTCTATGTCGTTGTAGGCCCCGGACAGCGTGGCCCAGGACTTGGGGCGGTAGAGCGTGTGGATCCGGTAGTGCTGCAACTGCCGTGGGCTGACGGGAGTAAAGGCGTTGTCAGCGTAGAGGATTTCGGCGCTGCCATCGATATTCCACTGGTCGCTGGGGCGGACGGTGATGTTCAGAACTCCGCCGTTCTGGTGGATGGTGACGGTTCCGCCATCGGTTTCTCCATACGTCAGTGGATCGCTGTGGGGAAGGCCCTCAGCAATGATGTGGGTACGATGACGGTAGGTGAGCGCGATGGTGCCGTGGGCCCAGCCGTCCCAGCTCGCCGTCAGGTCGTTGGTCACGAGCTTCTGGCCGAAGAAGCCCGGCTGCGGGGTACCGACTCCGGGAGCGCCCTCAATGGGCGCCGTGCCCACGGGACCCTGCGTGGTTGTCAACCCACCCGCATAGTTGATGTTCTCGTTCCCGGTGGTGGATGGCGTGGCAAGGGTCGTGACGCTGTTCAGCACAGCGGTTCCCGGCTGCTGCACGTTCGAGAAAGTCACCTGATCGGAGAAGCTGAAGTTCCGGGTGGCGTTCCACAGAATACCGTAATCGAAGGCCGTCACCTTGCGGTGAGCGGACGCCGTCGCGGTGTAGTTGGTCATGCGGGTCGTGCCGCTCAGCCCCTGGAAGTTCTCGGAGTAGTTCGGCAGGGTCATCTTCGCATCGGTGTAGCGAATATCGCCATTCATGGCGACGTTCCTGAGGCTGGTCGTCTCGAACCGAAAGATTTCAGTCGGATAGAGAATGCGCGTTGGCGCCGTACGAAGGTAGCTGATGACCACGTTGCAGGCCGGATTGATGACCGGAAGGCCTCCGGGAGTCTGCGGCGCGGAAAGAGTTGGCAGAGTGCCAACGCTGTTCTTGTTGCAGGTGATGCTCGGGGTCAGTGAGTCGTAGCTGGTCAGGATCGTGGCGACGGTCCCGTCCGGTTCCTGCACCGTGCGGAAGCCATTGGAGGGCAGAGTGAAATACGAGTCGTTCTTATAATGATCGATCTGCTCCTCGAAGGTCAGTTTGGTGTCCCTGACCGGCTTCCAGTCGATCCCGCCCATGAAGTCGTCCGTGCTGTTGCGCTGGAACTCGTTCAACAGAATCGAGGTGCGCCCGCCGCCAATCTGATAACCGCTGGGGGTCAGACTCGGTCCCTGAAAGATGTTCTGGGAATATCCCACGCGGAAAGAGACTTTGGACAGCGGGAGAAGCGTGAGATGCGTATCCGTCATCCGGCGCACGGTGTTGTACATGAACGGGGACTGCTTCAGCTGGGTCCAGGCGTAGGATCCGGTCGGTGAACTGACTGAACCGATCGGGATCGTCTGTCCGGAAGGGATGTTCGGGTTACCGAGCAAATCGTAGTCGAAGTACTGGCGGTCCCGGCGGAAGGTGCCGGAGAAATCGTAGAGATTGCCCTTGTAGAAGTCCATGCGGGCGTAGTTGTTGGGATCTCCGCCCCAGCCATTGCTGAAGGCGCTGAGGGAGTCGACCAGCATGTGTTTTGTCCCGGGCAGCGCGTGGAGCTCAAAGGTCTCGCCCAGGACGCGCGGGCCGGAATGGAGATTGACCATGGTGTCGTACATGGCTCCGCTTCCGGAGATACCGGCCATGTGACCGCCCAGATCAATTGTTTCGTGGAGTGTGTAGCCCTTAGGAGCCACCGGTTGCGTCGCCGTAGCCGGCATATCTGTGCCCGGTGTTGCCACCTGGGCGCCTGCGAAAGCGGTGCCGAGGAGAAGAGCGGCGACAGCCGCACCTCCTGCGATACACCGGGCCCTCGTGGGAAAAGGCTGTCGAACCAACAGCCCGGAAAACCACCCAATCTTCTTCATAGAAGCCTCACTGTGTGAAAACATCAGCCACACCGAAAACCTGATCCGATCCGGGCCGCGTCGTCCGATGTGGCCGATGGACGCGGCCCGCCGCCTTTACCGTTACCGGAGGAACGCCGCGTCGATGTTCGATCCGTGAATGTAGGTGTGGCAGGTGGTGCAGGGCTCCGCCGAATCCGATCCAGCGCCCACGCCAATGACCGTGTGGTTAGCGACCCGGCTGTGGCATTGATTGCAGAGCGTGTCGATCGACGGCATGTTCAGCATGCGTGCGTTCTGGGAGCCGTGCGGCGAGTGGCAACCGAGGCAGCCTTCGCCTTTGACCGGAGCGTGCTCGTAGACGAAGGGGCCACGCACATCCGTGTGGCACTTCGTGCAGATCCGGTTCTGGTCGACAGTCGACCTGAGATTGTCTCTGCCGAATGTCCCGTGCACGTCGTGGCAGTCGCTGCACTTGACCACGCCTTCGTTGACCGGGTGGTGGAACGGCATATTGAAGGAGGGCTTCACATCGGTGTGGCACTGGAAGCACAGCTTCGGCTGCGGCGCCACCAGCAGGTCCACATCCGTCTTCGCGTGGTGAATGCTGTGGCAGCTGATGCAGCTGACTCCGGCCTTTCCATGCGGCGAGCGCATGAAGTTCGGGTGGACCGCCGCATGGCAGCCGAGGCAGGTTTCATCGACCTTCTGCGGCGTCATTTTTTCGAACCGGCGGATTTTGGTGACATCGCCGCCGCCTTCGACGTGTGCCTGGCCGGGTCCGTGGCAACTTTCGCACGTCACTCCCTTACCGGCATGTTCGAGGGCGAGACGGGAATGAGGATTATTGGCGAAATTCTTCACCACATCCTCGTGACAATTGGCGCACATCTCCTGGCCGACGTAGCCCGCCGGTTTTGCCGCCGCCTTCTCCTGGGAAGTCGTCGCCAGCTGTGGCCCGTGGACCGCAGCCCGCGCCAGCCTGGTTCCTGCGAACCCGGTCAGCAGCAGAAGACACGCCATGCTGGTAAAGAAACGACGCATGCGTATTCACCTCGCGCAGCATGACCGCCAGGTCTCTGGATTACAGAACTGTCAGCCAGCTGAAATAACTGCTTCAGATACGCCTGGAGCATATCGAGGAGGGGTGGGGCACCTCAGTGATTGTGATCACACGCAGGCATTACTTCCGGCGCAGTGATCTAAATCACCTGGACTCCGCGGCTCATAACTGGATCCGGAAGGCGGCCGCCGGACGAAAATGCCCTGTAACTGGCGCAAACAGGGCATGGAGACCCGTTGGAACTCCATTTTGGGTCTCAAACCAGAGTGGAACTGGCCCGGGAGGGGAAGTTACTTTGGTGTGCTATCTTCCTCGGTATTTATAGCCTGAGGGTTGCAGGCCGACCCGCGGCGGGTCCTATTGCGAACAGCCTGATGCGATGCCGGGCAGGGGCGGTCCCTGCTTCGCTCCGCGCCGGCTGCGGATCCAGTTGCGCCAGGCATCCATTCCTTCGCCGGTGGTGCAGGAGACTCGGAGGATTTCTATATCGGGGTTGACCTGGCGCGCGTTGGCCTCGGCTGCGGAGATGTCAAACGGGACGAAAGGCAGCAGGTCGACTTTGGTGAGGATGAGCAGCGAGGACTTGTGGAAGATTGAAGGGTATTTGAGAGGCTTGTCTTCGCCCTCGGTGACACTCAGCAGGACGATCTTGGCCTCCTCGCCAAGGTCATAACTGGCCGGACAGACCAGGTTACCCACATTTTCGATGAAGAGGATGTCGAGGCGTTCGAGCGGCCAGAGTTCGAGCGCCCGCTCGATCATCCTGCCATCAAGGTGGCAGACGCCGCCCGTAACAATCTGCTGCACGGGGAAGCCGTAGCGAGCCAGCCGCCGCGCATCGTTTTCCGTCTGCAGATCGCCGGTCAGGACCGCGACCCGTTCCTCAGGAGGGAATCCGGCGAGCGTCTTCTCCAGCAGCGTCGTTTTGCCGGAGCCCGGCGAGCTGATGAAATTCAGGCAGAGAATGTGGTTTTCCTCGAAGCGACGCCGCAGATCGAGGGCGATGCGCTGGTTTTCATTGAGGACTTTCTTTTCAACCGGAATGACGGTCATAGCTCCTCCACTTCGACGTAGGCCAGATCGAGCTGGTCGCCGCTGACAAAACTGGTTCGGGCACTGCCGCAGCGGGGACAGGACGCCTCAACAAAGGGGGCCTGTTCCGGCGAGGGAAATTCATCTCCGCAGTTCTCGCAGCGATTCACGCGCGGGCAGCTTTCGGCGCGGAACGCCACCGCGGCATCTCCGGTTCCGGCGGTGATGCATTCAAAGGCAAAACGCAGGGCTTCGATGTCCACGCCCGAGAGCACCCCAACGCGGACGCCGACCGAGGCGATCCGGGCACCGGGATGCCCCGCAGCCTCGCGATGGGCCGCTTCGAGAATGGAGCTGGCAATGCCTACTTCGTGCATCGGCGCGGCCTCCCGGGTATTTTTCTGGTTGTGGTTTGTTTCTTCACCGATCTCCCCTGGGGCGGGGCCCTGTTTGAAAAGCGCTTCCTTCCTGCTATCCGGCACTACTGGCCGCGAAGACTGGTTTTCCGGTTTCCGCCGAAGCTGAGATTTCGTCATGGGACCAGCAGTCGATCTGTTGCAGAGCCGCGTCGATCAGCCGCGGCAGTGCAGCCTCGACAGTGCTGGTGAGCTCTGTCCCCCAGTCGATGGTCTGCGGCTGGACGCCGAGCACAACGACTTCTTCCGGAGCATCGCCGGAGAGCTGCATGGCGCCGATGAGATCCGCGAATCCCAGCAGGTGCACGCTTTTGGAGACAGGCAGAGCCGCAACGTCGTCCCCGTCGAAGCGGAGAACGGTTCCCGGCTGGACGCCCGCCTCCACGGCGTCGAGCGCCAGCAAGCGCGTGACTCCGGAGAGCGGGTGCAGGAGGTCGAGCCCGAGGGTA
>JAJZJJ010000023.1 GCA_021810175.1 Acidobacteriota bacterium
GCGCCGCGCGCGCGGGTGCGGCGGGACGGCACCGAGCGGGAGGTGGCGGCCGAGGACCTGGTCCCCGGTGACATCCTGCTGCTGGAGGCGGGCGATCGTGTGCCCGCGGACGCCCGCCTGCTCGAGCTCCCGCCACAGGCCGGCAAGGGTGACGGCGATCTCAGGCCAGGTGAGGCGCAACATTTGGGAATAGCTCACGATGTTCACCGCCAGCCTCCTTTACGCAGACCGTCGAAGAGCGGGGAGTTGAGGCTGGGAATGATGAGTTCGGTGAGGATGCGTGGGTAGAGGCCGACGATCAAAGTAGAGGCCAGGAGAAGCAGGGAACCGAGCTTCTCAGGAAGGGTGATGGGTGGCAGCGGGTGCTCGCTGTGGGAACCGGGGGATGGCTCTCCGTAGAAGACTTTGGTGAGAGCGCGCCAGGTGAAGGCGATGCCGACGAGGATGCCGACGCCGGCGACGACGGTCATCCAGGGAAGCGCGCGCCAGGTGCCGACGAGGATCTGGAATTCGGCGATGAAGCCGCTGAAGCCGGGGAGTCCGATGGAGGCCATTCCGGCGAGGACGAAAGTGACGGCGGCGAAAGGCATGGCATGGGCGAGGCGCATGGGGCCGAGCTCGCTGAGCTGGCGGGTGTGGGCGCGGTCGTACACCATGCGGCCGACGACGGCGAAGAGCAGGCCGGCGATGATGCCGTGGGAGAACATCTGGATGACGGCGCCGTCCATGCCGATCTGGTTGAGCGTCATGAGGCCGAGGAGGACGAAGCCCATGTGGCTGACGCTGGAATAGCCGATGACGAATTTGAAATCGCGCTGGACGAGGGCGACGGTGGCACCGTAGACGATGCCGACGATGGCGAGGACGGCGATGACGTCACGCCAGGAGCCGAAGCCGAGGACGTGGAATCCCCAGGGATCGAGGCCGGCGGGGAAGAGCATCATGGCGACGCGGAGGCAGCCGTAGGCGCCGAGCTTCATGACGACTCCGGCGAGGAGCATGGAAGCGGCGGTGGGAGCGGCGGCGTGGCCGGTGGGCGCCCAGGTGTGGAAGGGCCAGAGGCCGGCGAGGATGGCGAATCCGACGAAGACGAGGGGGAAGGCCCACATCTGGAAGTGGATCGGGAAGTTGGTGTGGGCGAGGGCGTTGAGACTGAGGGTGTGCGCGCCGGAGGGTGTGGCGCTGAGCGTCCACGCGGCCACCATGCCGGCGAGGACGAGGGCGCTGCCGACGAAGGAGTAGAGGGCGAGCTTCATGGCGGCGTATTCGCGGAGGGAGCCGGGATGCTTGCCGTCGCCGGTGTCGCGGGGGACCGAGCCCCAGATGGCGATGAGGAAATACTTGGGGATGATGGCGATCTCGTAGAAGACGAAGAGGAGGAAGAGATCGAAGCTGAGGAAGACGCCGTAGACGCCGCCGATGAGGACGAGGAAGAAGGCGAAGAATTCCTGAGTGCGCTTCTCGACGTTCCAGGAGAAGAGAATGCCGGCGGTGGCGGCGATGCCGGTGAGCAGGACCAGGGTGAGGCTGATGCCGTCGGCGGCGAGGTGGTAGCCGATGCCGAGCTGCGGGATCCAGGGGATGTTGACGACGGTGACGAACTGGCCGGGATGCCACTGCGCGAGGGCGACGAGACCGATGGCGAGCCCGGCCAGCGCGGTGAGGAGCGCGAGGATGCGGGCGGCCTGTTTGCCGGGGGCGAGGCGCGAGGCAAGGGCTCCGATGAAGGAGATGTAGATGGTCCAGGCGAGCATCAGCGGGCGACCTCGGGCTTTCCTGACGCCTGCGGCGGAACGGCTCGGGGCGCAGGTGAGAGCGCGGCCACGGATGCGGGTGGGGGCGCGGTCCACTGCGTGACCGTTGCGGCAAGCTTGCCGGTGATGAGCTGCGGATAGAGTCCAATGGCGAACATGAGAGCGATGACGGGCACGAAGGCCAGGCGTTTGCCTGTGGTGAGGTCAGGGATGGCTTCCCAGCGGGTGTTGACGGGGCCGGAGAAGACCTTCCGAATGACGGTGAGCAGGAAGATGGCGGTCATGAGAAGGCCGATGAGAGCGATGGAGGTGGCCCAGGCTGAGAGCGGGAAGGCTCCCTTGAAGATGAGGAACTCGGCGGGGAAGCCATTGAGGCCGGGCAAGCCGAGGGAGGCGAAGATGGCGATGCCCATGAGTCCGGAGAAGACGGGGACGACTTTGCGGAGGCCGCCGAAGTCGTCGATGCCGCGGAGGCCACCGCTGCGGCGTTCGAGGATAGCGAGGAACCAGAAGAGGGCGGCAGCGATGAGGGCGTGGCTGAAGACCTGGAGGAGGACACCGGTGAGAGCAGCGGCTTTTTCGGCGGCGAGGCCGGGGGCGGTTCCGGTGAATTTGGCTGCGACGACGACGCCGAGAACGCAATAGCCGAGGTGATTGACGGAGGAGTAGGCGAAGGTGCGCTTGAGGTCCTTCTGCACCCAGGCGGCGAGAGATGGAAGGACGATGGTGGCGACGGCGAGCCAGAGCAGAGGCGTGAGGGCGCGCTGCATTTCCTGCGGGAAGATGGGCAGGAGGATACGGAGGAAGCCGTAGACGCCCATTTTGGACATGGCGCCGGTGAGGAGCATGGTGGTTTCGCCGGGGGCTTCGGCGTAAGTGGCGGGCAGCCAGGTGTGGAAGGGAACGACGGGGGTTTTGACGGCGAAGCCGAGGAAGGCGGCCCAGAAGAGGATCATGGCTGCGGCGCCGCCGGAGATGCCCCAGTGGAGATTCTGCGCCAGCGCGATGCTGAGCTGGCCGGACTGGGCGAGCTGGGCGAGCTGAACGAAGTCAAACTGGCCGGTGGCGAGGAAGATGGCCAGGAACGCGAGCAGGAGCGCGATGCTGCCGACCATGGTGTAGAGGAAGAACTGCATGGAGGCGCGGGCGCGCTGGGAACCTCCCCAGAGGCGGATGAGAAAGAAGGCGGGGATGAGGCTGAGCTCCCAGAAGATGAACCAGTGGACGAAATTGAGAGCGGTGAAGGTGCCGAAGAGGCCGGCCTCAAGGAAGAGCACGAGGGCGAAATAGATCGGGCCCTGTTTGTCGTTCTTCCATGAGGCGGTGAGCGACATGAGGACGACCATGGCGGAGAGGACGAGCATGAGGACGCCGAGGCCGTCGACGCCGACATGATAGATGATGCCGAGGGAGGGCGCCCAGTCATGCATCACCTGGAACTGCATGCCGGGGATGGCCGAGTTGAAGCCGTGCCAGATGAGGAGGGTGATGGCGAGGGCGGCGACGGCGATGGCCATGGCGAGGCCGCGAGCCAGAGCGCGGAAGCGGCTGAGAAGGAGAACGGCAATGCCACCGGCGATGGGGAGCAGTGTGAGAAAGGTGATCATCGACGCCCCCAGAGCAGAACTACGGCGAGAATGACTAATGCGCCGCCGAGGATTCGGAGGTAATTTTGTACGCGGCCGTTTTGCAGGCTGGCGAGGAGACGGCCGCCGAGGGCGACGTCGGTGCAGCCGAAGTCGAAGCCGCCGTTGACGACGTATTTATCGATGGAGTGGTCGACCCATCCGACGCCGTTGACGATCCAGGCGACGAGCTGGACGGCTCCGCCGAAGATCCATCGGTCGAGCCAGTCAGAGAAGGCGCTGGCGAAGCGGGTGAAGGCGATAACGGTGACGCCGTAGAACTCATCGACGTAGAGACGGTTGGCGAGGGCGTGGAAGACGGCTGGCATCACGCCTTCAAGGGCGTCGGGATCGGTGGCGTGGAGGATGGGTTTGCGTCCGTAGAACCACCAGCCGAGGATGAGGCCGAGGAAGACGAGGAGCGAGGACGAGGCCATCAGGGGCAGGAGGCCAGGCTCGGAGAAGCGGGCGAAGTCGAAGGAGAGCGGCTGATAGCCGAGGAAGGACTGGAACCAGGGCCAGACCGGGGTCCCGACGAAGCCCAGGAAGGTGGCGAAGACGGCCAGGATGGAGAGCGGAATGGTCATGACGGCCGGGCTCTCGTGCGGATGGGCGGGATGATGCGCGGGTTCCGCGTGGGCATGAGCGGCCGGCTCTTCGGCGGACTGGCGGGCGCGATTTTCGCCGAAGAAGACGTAGTAGACCTGGCGGGTCATGTAGAAGGCGGTGAGGACCGCGCCGAGAGCGCCAAGCCAGAAGGGGCCGCTGGAGATGCCCCAGGCGTGCGCGTGCTCGAGGATGGCGTCCTTGCTCCAGAAGCCGGCGAAGAGGGGGAATCCGCAGAGGGCGAGCATGGCCGCGGCGTAGGTAACAAAGGTGACAGGCATGAAGCGGCGGAGGCCACCCATGTTGCGGATGTCCTGCTCGTCGGAGGAACCGTGGATGACGGATCCGGCGCCGAGGAAGAGCAGCGATTTGAAGAAGGCGTGGGTGATGAGGTGGAACATGCCCACGGCGACTCCGCCGACGCCGAGGCCGAGCATCATGTAGCCGAGCTGGGAGACGGTGGAGTAGGCGAGGATGCGCTTGATGTCGTTCTGGGCGACGGCAATGCAGGCGGCAAAGAAGGCGGTGATGGCTCCAACCCAGGCAATGACCTCAAGCGCGGTGGGGCTGAGGAGCGGATAGACGCGGGCCATGAGATAGACGCCGGCGGCGACCATGGTGGCGGCGTGGATGAGGGCGCTGACCGGAGTGGGGCCTTCCATGGCGTCGGGCAGCCAGACGTGCAGGGGAACCTGGCCGGATTTGCCGACGGCTCCGCAGAAGATGAGCAGCGAGATGGCGGTGGAGACGGCCATTCCGGCTATGGTGAGGTGCGCGGCCATGGCAGCCACGGCGGTATGTTCGAGGCAACCTGCGCCGTTGTTGTAGAAGAGCAGGGTTCCGGTCTGGGAGTAGAGCCAGACCATGCCGAGCAGGAGGCCGAGATCGCCGACGCGGGTGGTGATGAAGGCTTTGACGGCAGCGGCGGCGGCGGAGGGGCGCTGGAACCAGAATCCGATGAGGAGATAGGAGGTGAGGCCGACGACTTCCCAGCACATGAAGAGCAGCAGCAGGCTGTTGGCGATGACGACGCCGAGCATGGCTCCGCCGAAGAGGGCGAGGAAGGTGAAGAAGCGGGTGAAGTTGACGTCGTGGGCCATGTAGCCGGTGCTGTAGATGAAGATGAGCAGGCTGACAAAGCTGACCATGACCAGCATGACGGCGGCGAGCGGATCGAGGAGCCAGCCGAGCGAGACCCACTGCTGGCCGAACTGGAGCCAGGGGAAGTTGAGGTATTCGCGGGCGGGGCTGGAAAGGGCGTGGGCAAAGGCGATGAGCGAGAGGATCAGGGAGACGCTCATGGAGCCGATGGCGAGGGCCGAGGACAGGCGGCGCTGCGACTGTTTGAGCAGGGCTGAGACGCCGGCGGCGAGCATGGGGAGCGCCGGAATGAGCCAGAGGTAGCGAACGATCCAGGCCATGTTGTGAGTCATCCCCGCATCTCCGTCATTTCGCTCACGTCGGAGGTTCTGCTGTGGCGGTAGATGGCGAGAATGAGGGCGAGGCCGACCGCGGCTTCGGCGGCGGCAACGGCAATGGAGAAGATCACGAAGATCAGGCCGGTGAGCATTTGCGGCTTCGGTCCAAAGCGCCAGAAGGCGATGAAGTTGAGATTGGCGGCGTTGAGCATGAGCTCGATGCCGGCGAGGACGAGGATGGCGCTGCGGCGGGTAAGGGCACCGGCGAGGCCAAGGGAGAATAGAAGGGCAGAAACGAGCAGACAGCCAGCGAGAGGACTCATTGAGCGACCAACCTCGGAGTTTCCGCCTCAACCTCGGCAGGTTTGGCTGGTGGGGCGACGCGTTTTTCGCGGAGCGCCACGATGACGGCTCCGATCATGGCGGCGGTGAGCATGAGGGCGATGACTTCGAGTGGCAGGACGTAGCGCTGCATGAGGGTCATGCCAATGGCGTGCATGGGCGCGCCGGGGAAGGCCTCCAGAGGGGCGACGCGGACGGAATTGCTGGTGACAATGGCCCAGGCGAAAACCGCGAAGACCGCCAGGGCGACGATGGCGCCGGCGAAGGCATTGGGGGCGAAGGGTTTTCCGCCTGCATCGTCGCCGCCGCGGGTGAGGAGGATGGCGAAGACGATGAGAATGGCGATGGCGCCGACGTAGACGAGGAGCTGGGCGAGGCCGGCGAATTCGGCGTCGAGGTTGAGATAGAGGGCGGCGAGACCGGCAAAGGCCACGGTGAGGGCCAGGGCGCAGTGGACGAGACGGCGAAGCGTCATAGCGGCCACGCCGCCGGTCAGTGTGAGGATCGCGAGAATGAGGAAAGGAACCGTCATCGTTACGTGTTGTACAGCGTTGCGGGGCGCGAGCGCCCGGGCCGTTCCCTGATGAAGAGCCCGGAAGTGCGGGCGCTTCTGCTGACCTTCCCTAACATTTCACAGCCGCTTACGCGCGACTGTGATTCACATCACTCGGCGAAGCGATACGACCGCTTCTCGATTTTTCTTCCAAACTGGAGCGAACGCGCCAGGATTACAAAGGGACCGGCGACGACCGCCGCGCAGACGAGCCAGCGTACCACAAGGCCGAGAGCGTGAGAACCAGCAACAGACGCGGGCAGGAATCTCCAGATGCCGGCGGAGAGGATGACGATGAGCGACATGGGGAGCATGAACTTCCATGCGAAGTTCATGAGCTGATCCATGCGCAGGCGGGGCAGTGTGCCGCGGATCCAGATGAACCCGAGGATGAAGGCGACGAGCTTGGCGAAGAACCAGATCCACGAGGGGATGAAGGTGAGGAAGCTGACGGGCGAGGACCATCCGCCGAGGAAGAGGGTGATGGCCAGGCCGCTGACGGCGAACATCTCCAGATATTCGGCGAGGAAGAAGAGAGCGAACTTGAAGCCGGAGTACTCGATGAAGTAGCCGGCGATGATTTCGGATTCGCCTTCGGGGAGATCGAAGGGGCTGCGGTTGGTTTCCGCGGTGCCGGCGATCATGAAGAGGACGAAGGCGGCGAGTCCCCAGGGGGTGAAGACGAACCAGTGGGCGAGGCCGTTGGTGTATTTTGCCTGCTCGTTCACGATGTCGGTGGTGGAGAGGGTGCCGGCAATCATGATGACCGCGACCGAGGAGAGGATCAGCGGGATTTCGTAACTGATCATCTGGGCGATGGCCCGCATGGCTCCGAGGAGCGAGTATTTGTTGCGGCTGGACCAGCCGGCCATGAAGACGGCGAGCTCGCTGGCCGAGCCGATGGCGAAGAAGAAGAGCACGCCGGCGTCGAGGTTGACGGGCGTCATATTGCGGCCGACGGGGAGCACGGCATAGCCGAGGAAGGCCGCGGCGACGAGGACCAGCGGGGCCAGGTAGTGGACGACGTGATCGGCGGAGCGGGGAACGATGTCTTCCTTGGTGAGGGACTTGACGGCATCGGCGAGCGGCTGGAGGACGCCCCAGGGGCCGACGCGGTTGGGTCCGAAGCGATTTTGCATGCGGCCGAGGCCCTTGCGCTCGAGCACGGTGGTGATGGCGAAGAGGGCGGGAAAAACGACGAGGACGGGCACGATGATGAGGAGGATGGAGACGAGCGTCTGCAGAGGCGCGGGGGTGTGGAGGACGAGCCAGGCCTTGATCCAGACGAAGATCTGATCGGCGTTCAGGGGAACGTTCACTGGGCGACCACCTTCTTCGGTTCCGCAGCCGTGCCGTTGGCGGAGGCGCCGACGGGTTCAGCGGCGGACTGTGCGGCTTTGGCGGCGGCAGCAGCAGCTGCTGCGGCGGCTTTGGCCTTTGCCTCCTCCGTTTCTTTGGCACGGCGCTCGTCGCACTCGGCGGCTTCAGCGGGGTGAATTTCGCGGTAGTACTCGTTCGATTTGGAGAGCTCTTTTTTGGTGTAGAGGAGGCCGCCGAAGCGATTATCGGTGCTGAGCTCGAACTGGGTGTCCATGCGGATGGCGTCGAAGGGGCAGACCTCGACGCAAATCTGGCAGCTCATGCAGACGGAGATGTCGATGTTGAAGACGGTGGGATAGAACTGCTGCTTGCCGACGAAGTCGGGTTTCTTGTCCTTGCTCTTCTCGATGTGGATGCAGCGAGGCGGGCACTCCTTTTCGCAAATCTGGCAGGAGACGCAGCGGAGACCGGCCTCGGGGTCGGGGCCGTCGAAGAGCAGGAAGGGGAAATCGCGCGCAGCCTCGGGGCGCGGGCGGCGCTCTTCGGGATACTGCACGGTCGTCAGGCGATCCCGGTCGAAGTAGCTTCCAAAGAAGTTGCGGGCCGTTTCGCGCAGGCCCTGAATGATGCCTTCACCCAGCATTAAGACCAGCCTCCAGCCATGAGCCGGAGCGCGTCCGGTTGGCGGTGATTTGCGAGGGGGACGATCATCGGTCGACCTCGCCGAGAACAATGTCGACGCTGCCGAGCGTGACGACGACGTCGGCGACGTTTTGCCCGAGGCACATGTCCTCGAGGATGGTGAGATTGATCATGCTGGGCGGCCGGACACGGTAACGGTAGGGATTGGTGGAGCCGTCGCTGACGAGGAAGAAGCCCAGCTCGCCTTTGGGCGACTCGATGCGGCCGTAGGCTTCGCCGACTTTGGGGCGGAGGCCGCGGAGGCGCACCTTCGGGTCCATAACGGGGCCCTCGGGGATGCCGCGCAGGGCCTGTTCGAGGATCTTCAGGGATTCGCGCATTTCGAGGATGCGCATCATATAGCGGTCGTAGACATCGCCGTGGTCGCCGAGCGGGACGCGGAAATCGAAACGGTCGTAGATACCGTAATGGTCGACCTTGCGAACATCGTAGCTGACGCCGCTGGCACGCAGCATGGGGCCGGTGACTCCGGCGCTGATGGCCAGCTCGCGGGGCAGGACGCCGGTGCCCTGGGTGCGGGCCATGAGGATTTCGTTGGCGCGGAGGAGGGCCTCGAATTCGTCGACGAAGCGGGGCAGGCGGGCGATGAGCTGGCGGACTTCTTCGAGCCAGGCGGGGGAGCAGTCGACGCGGACGCCGCCGAAGCGGAGGTAGTTGCACATCATGCGCGCGCCGGAGAGGGATTCGAAGAGGTCGAGGATTTTTTCGCGCTCGCGGAAGGCGTACATGAGGGGCGTGCCGCTGGCGCCCATGTCCTGAAGGAGGAAGCCGACGAGGCCGGCATGGTTCTGGAAGCGGGTGAGTTCGGCGACAATGACGCGGATATATTCGGCGCGCTCGGGAACGGCGATGCCGGCGAGCTTTTCGACGGCGATGACGTAGCCCCAGTTGTTGGTCATGGAGCAGAGGTAGTCGAGGCGGTCGGTGTAGGGGATGGCGGCGAGGTAGGCTCCGTTTTCAGCGATCTTTTCGTGATTGCGGTGGAGATAGCCGAAGACGGGTTTGAGGCGGACGACGCGCTCGCCTTCCAGCCGGACATCCATGCGGAAGACGCCGTGGGTGGAGGGATGATGCGGGCCCATGGAGACTTCCATGATCTCGCCGGGGCCGTTGTCGAGGGCGACCATTTCTTCGACGGGTGTCATGCCCGCACCTCCGCAGATGGGGGCGCGGCGGGAAGGTCGTCGGGCGGGGGAACGTAGTCCTTGCGCATGGGGAAGTCCTGGAAGCCGTCCCACATGAGGATGCGGCGGAGGTCGGGATGTCCGTCGAAGAGGATGCCGTAGAGGTCGAAGGCCTCGCGCTCCTGGAATTCGCAGCTGCGCCAGATGGGAGTGAGCGAAGGCACGTGGGTCTGATCGGTGCGGTTGGCGGTGCGGAGGCGGAGGATGACGGGGCCGTGCTTCTTCTCCATGGAGAAGAGGTGGTAGACGGCTTCGAGGTAGCCGGGGATTTTGGTTTTGCGGACTTCCTCGACTTCCTGCTCGGTTTCGACGCCGTCGGGCCCGGCGACGACTTTCTTCACTTTGACCTTTTCGCTGGTTTCGGAGTCGAGCCAGTCGACTCCGGTGACGAGGGAGCAGAAGTCGAGGCGCAGGCCGGGGTGGTCGCGGAGAAAGCGGGCGGCGGCGAAGGCGTGCTGGTTGTCGAGGAGGAGGGAATGCTGGGCCGAGGGGCTTCCGTTGGGGATGACCGTGACAACCGCGCCGGGGACGCCGGCTTCGATTTGTGCTTTGATTTCTTCGGCAGAGGGCAACTGGGTCATTGGATCACCTTCAGCGGATTGCCGGGCTGGGCGCAGAAGACGTCGACGTTCTCCGTCGGCTCAAGGCCATGTTCGCCATAGGCGGGGACGGGAAATTCGCTGGGCAGATCGGGATCGAGATGGCGAGGACGGCTTTCGCCGCGGAGGACCTGGTCGTCGATCTTCTTCTGCAGGGTCATGAAGGCGTGAATGAGGGCCTCGGGGCGGGGCGGGCAGCCGGGGATGTGGACATCGACGGGAATATAGCGGTCGATGCCCTTGAGGACGTTGTAGCCGTCGCGGAAGGGGCCGCCGGAGATTGCGCAGGCGCCCATGGCGATGACGTATTTGGGCTCGGGCATCTGGTTGTAGAGGCGGACGACCTGAGGGGCCATCTTTTTTGTGACCGTGCCGGAGACGATAATGAGGTCGGCCTGGCGCGGGGAGGGGCGAAAGACTTCGGCGCCGAAGCGGGCGAGGTCGTAGCGGGCCATGGTGGTGGCAATCATCTCGATAGCGCAGCAGGCGAGACCGAAGGTCAGGGGCCAGACTGAATTTTTTCGGCCCCAGTTGTACAGCTCTTCGAGAGTGGTTGTAAAGATTCCGTTTTTGCTGAGTTCAATTTTGAGATCTTTGAGATCATCCGCCATGAAATCCTCGTTAGCCTGGGCTAGGCCCAGGTGAGCACGCCCTTCTGGCAGGCCCAGACGAGGCCCTCCACCAGCAGCAGCAGAAATACCAGCATTGCGATGCAGGCTCCGGCCGAAAGTCCGGTAAACGCGACGGCAAAGGGGAGCAGGAAGACGGCTTCGACATCGAAGACGAGAAAGATGATTGCGTAAAGGTAATAGGAAGCGCCGAACTGAATCCAGGCGTCGCCTTTGGATTCGAGGCCGCACTCATAGGTAGCGTTTTTCTCGAGGCCGGGCTTGCGTGGGGAGATCCACTTCGCCCAGAGCCACGCCAGGGCGAGGGGAGCAAAGGCGAAAGCAACAGCTCCGATGAGCAGCGCGACGACGGTGAGCCATGGGTTCTGCGAGATTGCGCTCATAATTCGACGCTCCGGTTCCGAACCGGCGCTCTTGTGAAACTAACTGTTCGACGGCCGTCCGCTCGGTGATTTGAATCACATTGCAGACAGAACCGGCGGACTGAGGAAAGCGCGCCGCGATCGCTGGTCTTCCGAACGAAGACACTATACTCCCACAAATGTGTTCTTTGTCACAGCCCCGGGGATAAACCGAAGCGCAGACTTTTTCTGACAACGATTGCGGCGAGTTCGCACCGGTCCGCAACAGGAGAGAAATGAGCGCACCCAGGAAGACAGCGATTTTCGACGGTAACGAAGCGGCCGCGTCGGTGGCCTATCGATTTTCAGAAGTCATTTCGATTTATCCGATTACGCCTTCGTCGCCGATGGCGGAGTTTAGCGACCAGTGGCGAGAGGAAGGAAAGCGCAACATCTGGGGCGCGGTTCCGGTGATCGCGGAACTGCAGAGCGAAGGCGGGGCAGCCGGGGCGATGCACGGCGCTTTGCAGGGCGGAGCCTTTTCGACGACGTTTACGGCCTCGCAGGGGTTGCTGCTGATGATTCCGAATATGTATAAGATTGCGGGCGAGCTGACGCCTTCGGTGATGCACGTGACGGCGCGGGCGCTGGCGACGCACGCACTATCGATATTTGGGGATCACTCGGACGTGATGGGATGCCGGCAGACAGGTTACGCGATGCTGGCGTCGAATTCGGTGCAGGAAGCGGCGGATCTGGCGACGATTGCGCATCTGGCGACGCTGGAAGCGCGGATTCCGTTTATGCATTTCTTCGACGGCTTCCGGACCTCGCATGAAATCAATAAGGTGGAGCCGATTTCGGACGAGACGATTGCGGCGCTGATCGATGAGAAGGCGGTGCGGGCGCATCGGGAGCGGGCGCTCTCGCCGGATAAGCCGGTGCTGCGGGGGACGGCGCAGAATCCGGACGTATTTTTCCAGGCGCGGGAGGCATGCAATCCGTACTATCTGGCGTGTCCGGTGATTGTGCAGGATGTGATGGACCGGTTTGCGCGGCTGACGGGCCGGAGCTACCGGCTGTTCGACTATTACGGCGCGCCGGACGCGGACCGGGTGATCATCCTGATGGGATCGGGCGCGGGCGCGGCGGAAGAGGCGATCGACGCGCTGAATGCCGCGGGGGCGAAGCTGGGTCTGCTGAAGGTTCGGCTGTACCGGCCATTTGCGGCGGAGGCGTTTCTGACGGCACTGCCGGAGACGGTGAAGAAGATTGCGGTGCTGGACAGGACCAAGGAGCCGGGAGCGACAGGCGAGCCGCTCTACCAGGATGTGGTGACGACGATCGCGGAGGCGCTGTCGTCGGGACGGATGGCGCTGTCGCAGTTCCCGGTGATCGTGGGTGGACGGTATGGGCTGTCGTCGAAGGAATTTACGCCGGCGATGGTGAAAGGGATCTACGACGAGCTGGCGAAGCCGCATCCGAAGAACCACTTCACGATTGGGATCGACGACGATGTGACGCACTCGAGCCTGCCGTGGGACGAGAGCTTCTCGACGGAGAATCCGAAGACGGTGCGGGCGCTTTTCTACGGCCTGGGGTCGGACGGAACGGTGGGCGCGAACAAGAACTCGATCAAAATCATCGGGTCGGAGACGCCGAATTATGCGCAGGGGTATTTTGTCTATGACTCGAAGAAGTCGGGTTCGCTGACGACGTCGCACCTGCGGTTCGGGCCGGAGCCGATCCGGTCCACCTACCTGATCACCAAGGCGAACTTTATCGCCTGCCATCAGTTTGAGTTTCTGGAAAAGACGGATGTGCTGGTGGCGGCGGCGCAGAATGCGGTGTTTCTGCTGAACAGTCCTTATGGGCCGGAAGATGTGTGGAACCATCTGCCGCGGACGATCCAGAAGACGATTATCGACAAGCGGCTGAAGTTCTACGTGATCGACGGCTACCGCGTTGCGCGGGAAGCGGGGATGGGGAACCGGATCAACACGGTGATGCAGACCTGCTTCTTTGCGATCAGCGGAGTGCTGCCGCGGGAAGAGGCGATCGAGCAGATCAAGAAGGCGATTAAGAAAACGTACGGGAAGCGCGGCGATGCCGTGGTGCAGAAGAACTACGACGCTGTGGATGCGGCGCTGGCGCATCTGCATCCGGTGAAGGTGCCGGATTCGGTGACGGTGAAGTTCGACATTTTGCCGGTGATTCCGGATACGGCTCCGGCATTTGTCCACAACGTGCTCGGCGCCATGGCGTCGGGGCATGGCGATCAGCTGCCGGTGAGTGCGCTGCCTGCTGGCGGGACGTTCCCAACGGGGACGGCGAAGTGGGAAAAGCGGAATATTGCGCAGTCGATTCCGGTGTGGGACGAGAGCCTGTGCATTCAGTGCGGCAAGTGCGTGATGGTGTGCCCGCATGCGGTGATCCGGGCCAAGGTGTACGACTCGTCCCTGCTGCCGGGCGCTCCGGCGACGTTCAAGTCGGCGAAGCCGAAGTGGCGCGGGATGGACAATGAGCTGTACACGCTGCAGGTTTCGCCGGAGGACTGCACGGGCTGCCAGCTGTGCGTGGAGGTGTGCCCGGCGAAGAGCAAGGCCGATCCGTCGCACAAGGCGCTGAATATGGAAGCGCAGCAGCCGCTGCGGATTCCGGAGCGGGCGAACTGGGAGTTCTTCGAGAAACTGCCGGCGGTTTCGCGCGAGCGGATTTCGCATTCGCTGGTGAAGGATGTTCAGCTGCTGGAGCCGTTGTTTGAGTTTTCGGGCGCATGCTCAGGGTGCGGGGAGACGCCTTACATCAAGCTGCTGACCCAGCTGTTTGGGGATCGGCTGATGGTCGCCAATGCGACGGGCTGCTCGTCGATTTACGGCGGAAACTTGCCGACGACGCCGTACTGCCAGAACGCGGAAGGCCGCGGGCCGGCGTGGTCGAACTCGCTGTTCGAGGACAACGCGGAGTTCGGGCTGGGGATGCGGCTGGCCGCGGATCAGCAGAAGTCCTATGCCGAGGGGCTGGTGGCAAAGCTGACGCCGGTGCTGGGCGAGGAGCTGGTGCGGGCGACGCTGGAG
>JAJZJJ010000024.1 GCA_021810175.1 Acidobacteriota bacterium
CATCGAATTCCTGCGCGAGGCGCAAAAATTCCAGAAGCTCGGCGGACGCATCCCCAAGGGCGTCCTGCTCGTCGGCCCTCCGGGAACCGGCAAGACCCTCCTCGCCCGCGCTGTCGCCGGCGAAGCGAACGTCCCGTTCTTCTCCATCTCAGGTTCTGACTTTGTCGAAATGTTCGTCGGCGTCGGCGCAAGCCGCGTCCGCGACCTCTTCGAGCAGGGCAAGAAAAACGCCCCCTGCATTATCTTCATCGACGAAATCGACGCCGTCGGCCGCCATCGTGGTGCCGGTCTCGGCGGCGGGCACGACGAGCGCGAGCAGACCCTCAACCAGCTCCTCGTGGAAATGGACGGCTTCGAAGCCAACGATGGCGTCATCCTCGTCGCGGCCACCAACCGCCCGGACGTCCTGGACCCCGCTCTGCTGCGCCCCGGCCGTTTTGACCGCCGCGTCGTTGTCGGCCGGCCCGATGTCCGCGGCCGCGAAGAAATCCTCCGCGTTCACGCCAAAAAAGTTCCCGTCGCTGACGATGTCGACCTCCGCGTCCTCGCCCGCGGCACACCCGGCTTCTCCGGCGCAGACCTCGCCAACATGGTCAATGAGAGCGCCCTCAATGCTGCCCGCGCCAATCGGAAAGTCGTCACCATGCGTGACTTCGAAGCCGCCAAGGACAAGGTCCTCATGGGCGCCGAGCGCCGCTCCATGCTCCTTACCGACGAGGAAAAGCGCAACACCGCCTACCACGAGTCCGGCCACGCCGTCGTCGCTGCAATGCGCAAGCATGCTGACCCGCTCCACAAGGTCACCATCATCCCGCGCGGCATGGCCCTCGGCCTCACCATGCAGTTGCCCGAAGAAGACAAGTACACCGTCACCAAGGACTACCTGGAGACGCAGCTTGCCATCCTCATGGGCGGCCGCATCGCCGAGGAAATCTTCCTCCATCACATGACCACCGGCGCCGGCAATGACATCGAGCGCGCCACTGACCTCGCCCGCAAGATGGTCTGCGAATACGGCATGAGCCGCCTCGGCCCGCTCACCTTCGGCAAAAAGGACGAGCAGATCTTCCTCGGCCGCGAAATCGCACAGCACCGCGACTTCTCCGAGGAAACTGCCCGCCAGATCGACGCCGAAGTCCGCAACCTTGTCGACGAAGCCTATCGCTCCGCCTACCAGATCATCAACGACCATCAGGAAATCATGCACAAGATGGCCGCCGCACTGCTCGAGCGCGAAACCATCGACGCCGAAGAAATCCGCATGATCGTCGAGGGCAAGGAACTCCCGCCGCTCAAACCCTCCGGCGGTGGCGGCTCGGCCACCGCGGAAACCACCCCGCAGGTCCTCAAGCCCGCACCCGACCGCGGAACCGGCAACCTGCCCGAAGGCAGCCCCTCACCGGCATAACCACAGCGGGACGGCGCCCGAATTTCTCCATTATTGGCTCAGCACTCAGGGGCGGCTCACCAGCCGCCCTTTTTTCCTGCCCGCACCGCCGCTCTGCACTCATCGGCGCACCGTGAATCCGGGACGCACGCTCTTGATCATGCGGCGTTGGAACCGGTGTTCATACCGTTCGTGGCGGCATCCGGATAGCCCCGTTTGCGGCCCGGCAGTTTCTCCTCTTCGCTCAAGTCAGGAACATTCTCCCGGCCACAGTCGTATACCTACCTGCCAACATGCATCCTTACCCCGGGCAAAAATCCATATCCGAGGTGACCTCCTGATGGGCGACTTCCGCGCCGACCTCAGATATTCCTTCCGGATGCTGATTGCCAATCCGGCATTCACCATTACCGCGATTGCCGCGCTCGCTCTGGGCATCGGCGCCAATACCGCCATCTTCACTGTGGTCAATGCGGTTCTGCTCAAGCCGCTCGATTACCCCCACCCGAACCGCATCGTGCAGTTCCTGCTCACTTCTCCACAGGGCAAGGGACCGTCTGCTTCGCCGACCAATTTCAACACCTGGAGAAGCCTCAAGGGAGTCTTCGAGGATGTGACCGCTTACGACTTCGGGGGACCGGGCTTCAACCTTACCGGAACCGTCCCCGAACAGATTCACGGCATTCATGTCTCCCGGAATTACTTCCGCCTCTTTGGCGCGCCGGTCATGTTGGGCCACACCTTCACCAGGGCCGAAGACTCCCCCAACGGCGGGAACTATGCCGTGATCAGCTATGGGCTGTGGCAGCGCAGGTTCGGCGGCAATCCCAAAATCGTGGGCACCAGCATTTCGCTCAGCAACGTCCCCTACACCATCGTCGGCGTAATCGGAAAGTCGTTCGCCACCGACCCCAAAGCTGACATCTGGATCCCCTTTCAGATTGATCCCCACAGCACCAATCAGGGCCATTACTTCCTCGTTGCCGGCCGCCTCAAGCCGGGCATCACCCTCGCAGAGGCCAACGCTCGCTTGAAGATTGCAGCCGACCAGTTCCGCCGCCGCTATCCCAACATGATTGGTCCGAAAAACAGCTTCGCAGTCGAGCCCCTCCGCGACTCTGTGGTTGCAGGTGCCCGCCAGTCGCTGCTCGTCTTGCTGGGGGCCGTGGGTTTTGTGCTCCTCATCGCCTGCGCGAATGTCGCGAATCTCCTTCTCGTGCGCGCTACCGGGCGCCGGCGCGAGTTCGCCATCCGCGCAGCCATGGGAGCCGGCCGCATCCGCATCGTGCGCCAGCTGCTGACAGAAAGCATGGTCCTCTCCCTCGCCGGCGCCGTTCTGGGACTCATACTGGGCTACGTGGGCGTGCGTGCGCTCTTGGCCGTCAGCCCCGCGGGCTTGCCGCGCATTGGTGCGCACGGCGCCGCGGTCGGCATTGACTGGCGCGTGCTCCTCTTCACCCTGGGAATCGCGCTCCTCACCGGAGTCCTCTTTGGACTGGCTCCCGCGCTCGGCGCTTCGCGTCCTGATCTGAACAGCACCCTGAAGGAAAGCAGCAACCGCTCCGGAACCGGCTTCCGCCAAAGCAAGGTCCGCTCCCTGCTCGTGATCAGTGAGGTTGCGCTCGCGCTCGTCCTGCTCATCGGCGCGGCGCTGCTCATCCGAACCTTCCTGGCGCTGCGCAACGTCAACCCCGGATTCGATCCTCGCCATGTCCTCACGCTGCAAATGGCTCTCACCAGCGGTCACTTCAAAACCTCCGCCGCGGTCGCGCAGGTTTCACGCGACGGGCGCGAGCGGCTAGATGCCATTCCGGGTGTAGAAGCCTCGGCTATGAGTTGCGTTCTGCCCCTCGAAGGCGGCTACGGATTGCCCTTCAACGTCCTGGGCAGGCCCACGGGAAAGTCCCCATGGACCGGGGGTGCCAGTTGGATGAGCGTATCGCCCGGCTACTTCTCCGTCTTTCATATCCCCATCCTGCAAGGCCGCGACTTCACGCAGCAGGATGACGCATCGGCTCCCGGCGTCGTCATCATCAACGAAGCCATGGCCAGACAGTACTGGCCAAAGCAGAACCCCATCGGCCAGCAGATTCTTATCGGCAAGGGCATCGGCCCTCAGTTTGTCGAGGGACCGCGGCAGATCATCGGCGTGGTCGGCAATATCCGCGGCGCGGGCCTGAATCACAAGCCGCAGCCGCAGATGATTGTTCCCCTCGCCCAGGTCACCAACGGAATGACCGCGCTCAATACCGGTATCGCTCCAATGGTATGGCTCGTTCGCACTCACGGCGATCCCCGCCAGTACATCGCCGCCGCAAAGAAGCAACTGCGGCTCGCCAGCGGCGGCTTTCCCGTCGGACGCGTTCGCCCCATGACCGAAGTAGTTTCGCAGTCCATTTCGCGTCAGGACTTCGACATGCTGCTCCTCTCGATCTTCGGAGCTGCTGCCCTCATCCTCGCCGGCATCGGTATTTACGGGCTCATGGCCTACTCCGTCCAGCAGCGCACGCAGGAGATGGGTATCCGCATGGCCCTCGGCGCTGACAGGGACCGCATCCGCAATCTGGTCGTGTGGCACGGAATGCGGCTCGCCCTCATCGGCGTGGTCGTCGGCGTGGGTGCAGCCCTGGGTCTCACCCGCTTCATCGCCAGTTTTCTCTATGGCGTGAAGGACTGGGATCCCATGGTATTCGTCTCAGTCCCGGTGATCTTGTCTCTCGTGGCCCTGCTGGCAGTCTGGATGCCGGCTACGCGGGCCTCCAGGCTCGATCCGCAACAGGCCCTGCGCGTGGAGTGATTCCCCGCCGCCTTGCACTTGGCAACACGCCAGTGCCCAGGTGCGGCCCGCGCGCACCGGCAACCGTGCGCCAGGCCATTCCCGCCTTGCCACTCCCCGCATCGCTTCCATAAAATCGCTTTACTTCAAGCGAACGCCTCTTTCGCTCGCCAAAATTTCACGGCCTCATCGCAACTTCGGGCCGAAAAAGGAACCCGCCCCATGCAAGCACTCCGCCGCATTCCAGCGCAAAACCCGGAAAGCCCCAACCCCTGCACGCACTATGAAGTTGACGCGACCAACAGGGAGCGGCAACCCTCGATTCGGCGGGATATGCACGGCATCCTGGGTTTTGCGCTCTCCCTTGCCTGCCTGTTCCTCACTCCCGCGCTCTGTGCTGCCCAGCCTCAATCCAAGCCCGCCTACGCGCCCACTCCCAAGGCTCGTGTCACCATCGCCCAGGGCGCCCTTGAAGGCACCGAGCCCGCACCCGGCATCTTCGCTTATCTCGGAATCCCCTTCGCTCAGCCGCCCGTCGGCAATCTCCGCTGGCGCGCCCCGCAACCGCCCAAACCCTGGCACGGCACCTTCCTCGCCGACAGCCACGGCGCGCCCTGCCCACAACTCGACGAAGGCTGGAACCACTGGGACACCCTCCACTACAGCGAAAACTGCCTCCACCTCGACGTCTGGACATCCGCCCACGCCCGCAACCTTCCCGTCATGGTCTACATCCACGGCGGCTCCAACCTCGCCGGCGACGGCTTCTCCAGCGGTCTCCCGCTCGTCACCCACGGCGTCGTCTTCGTCACTATCGAGTACCGCCTCGACATCTTCGGCTTCTACCGCACCGCCGCTCTCGACAAAGCATCCGCCCACCACACCTCCGGCGACTACGGCCTCCTCGACCAGATTGCCGCACTCCAGTGGATCCACAACAACATCGCCAGATTCGGCGGCAACCCCAACAAGGTCATGATCTTCGGCCAGTCCGCAGGCGCCGTTGACACTGGCCTGCTCCTCACCTCGCCGCTCGCTCGCGGCCTCTTCACTTCCGCTCTCGAAGAAAGCGGCCAGGTCCTCGGCCTCATGCCCACAGCCACCAAAAGCGAATCCGAAATCGCATGGGCGCCCGTCTCCAGGGCCCTCGGGCCCACGCTCGCCGCGCAGCGCGCCCTCACCGCCGCACAGGTTCTCGCCATCGATAAACAAGCGCCACTTCCGCCGCCCGTCACCTGGTGGGGCTATCGCGGAGCCAGCGTCAACGGCTGGGTCCTGCCCCAGATGCCCTGGCGCGTCTACCAGGCTGGCAAGGAAGATCCCGTCCCGCTCATCCTCGGCACCAACGCCCGCGAAATTGTCCCCACCGGCCAAACCTCCCGCCAGCTCGCGCACGTCATGGCAGAAACCCTCGGCTACAAAGCCGCCGCCAGGCTCGACGCCGACTATCTCAACCACCCCAGCCCGCTGCTCGGCTCACCCTCGGCCCGCTTCGCCACCGACCACGACTTCCACTGCGCCATCCGCCTGCTCGCAAACTGGCACGCCGCCCACGGATACCCCACCTGGGTCTACCGCTTTGACCGTCCCGACCCCGGCCAGACCTCCGCCTTCCACACTTCCGAGCTTTTCTACCTCCTCAACTTCTTCCCCGGCCACGCCAAACCCACTCCGCAGGACCTCCGGATCGGCCGCGACCTCGACCTCTATTGGTCCAGCTTCGCCAAAACCGGCGTCCCCACCGGCCCTGCTGCATGGCCCCGCTATACCGCCGCGCAGCATGCTCCCTGGCTCGACATCCCGAAATCCGGCACAGATATCCATGCCGTACACGCACCCTTCGGCGGAGAAGCCTGCGCCATCATGGACCCCTCCTACCCGAAATAACCGCTACCGCTCACCTGGTAACGGGCGGATAGGCCGGTTGTTCCGGAAACGCAGGCATCCATGCCGGCCGCGGAGGCTTAACCACCGGATGCGTCTGAATCTCCTTCAGAAGCACATGCACCGCGGTTTCAATCTGGGAATCAAGGTTCTTCTGCGCCAGCAAGCCAGGATTCACGTGCACCGGGATCGACGGGATCACGCCGATATTCTCGACCACCCACTTCGAGTCGGTTCCGTACATGGCGACTTCGGAAACCACCTGCTGACCGCCGTCCAGCAGTGTAAAGGTGTTGTCGTATCCGCGCACCCCGCCCCAGGTGCGTGAACCGATGGTCGGCCCAAGGTGATACTGCTGAAAGCGATACGCGAAAATGTCGCCATCGGAAGCCGAGCCGCCATTGATGAGCGCCGCCATGTGGCCGATATACGCATTCTGCGGGCTCACCTCATACGAACCATGACGGTTCGTCCAGCCTGCCACCTCCTTCTGCGTCAGCTGGTCAAACAGAATCGTGTCAATAAAGCCGCCCAGGTTCCAGCGGTCATCGATGATCAGACCCGGCTTGTTGAGTTGGCTGTAGTACTGCCGCACAAACTCGTGCAGACCAGTCGCCTCCATGTCGTCCAGATACACATAGCCCACCTTGCCGCCGGAAAGCTTGTTCACCTCGTTCCGGTTGTTGTTAATCCAGTGCAGCAGGTGCAGCTTGCCGCTGTTGACCACCGGCTTCACCAGGATGGTCCACGGTTTGCCCGTGGGGGTGGCCGCCACACTCAGCGTGATGGTCTGCCCAAGGGTGCCCTGCAAAAGCTCGTATGGATTGGTCGGGGCGGTGAGCGGCTGGCCGTTGATCGCCAGCACGTAATCCCCCTCCTTCACCTTGAGCCCCGGCTGCGCAAGCGGCGCGTAATAGCCCGGTACGGTATTGTCCCCATGGTAGATCTGCTTCAGATAGTAGCGTCCGGCTTGGGCGTTCAATCCAAATGTCACACCCAAACCGGCCGTCGGTTGCGGAGGAGTCTTCCAGCCCATGGCGCCGCCAAAAATATACATATGGCTCTCGCCCAGCGAGCCGATCATATTGCCCATGATGTAGTTCAGATCTTCCCGGTCTTGGGCCAGAGGCAGCAGCGCCCGGTAATCCTTGCCGATCGTCGCCCACTTGGCCTGTATCAACTCCGGATTTACGAAGTAATCGCGCACATGGCGCCACGCTTCGTTGTAGATCTCCGTCCATTCCGCACGCGGATCTACACGCATCTGCATGTTCGCGGTATTCAGCTTCTTGCTCTTGACCTGCGCTTTAAACGCCGAAGGACGCAGCACCCAATGGCCGTGCAGATTGTAGAGCAGCGTCGAGCCGTCTGCCGACAGTACGAAGCCTTGGTCCAACCCCGGCCCCTTAGCCAGCGTCAGCGCCTTCCGCTTCTTCAGGTTGTAGGCACGTAGTTCCGGCACCTGGCCGGGAATAGCCCCTCCCAGCACTGGCACCGGCGTGGTCGAATAGTAGACAACTCCCTTGTAGGCGGCCACCTGCGAAATG
Organism: Acidobacteriota bacterium; assembly: GCA_021810175.1. The sequence continues at coordinate 7,595 of JAJZJJ010000024.1, forward strand.
TTCGCCGCTGGCACCGGCACCTGAACCGCACGCTGGATCAGCCCCGTGAAATCGATCTTGACCGCAGGCGTCTTCGGCTTCTTGCTCTTCGCCTCTTGCTTGCCCTTGCCGGCGGTCTTCTCTTTGCTCTTGCTCGCGTCGGCCTTCTTGTCCTTGCCCTTCTGCTGCGAGCTTGCCGTCGGCTGCTGCGTCCGCGGAGCAAACGGGGAAGGAGTATCCGCCTGGAGCGTGGTCACATACAATCCATCCGGAACCACACCCGAGGCTCCGAAGTTGTAGCTCGAAAGCACAGGGTTTACGAGCCGGGCCGACACAAAAAACAGATACTTGCCGTTGTGGGAAAATGCTGGCCTGCTGTCGCTGAAATCGCCTCGGCTGATCTGGTGCAGGTCGCCGCTCTTGACGTCATAGATGAAGAGAGCGCGAAGTTGATTGGGCAAGTGCTTGGACAACGCCAGCCACTGGCTGTCCGGCGAGAACGAGATGTTCTGGAATGCGCCCACCACCATCTGCGGATCAGAGGCGACTTCTTTCTGCGCCCCGCTCTTGGTATTCACCAGCCACAACTGCTGCTTCGAGTTCGTATAAGACAACCATTGCCCATCAGGACTCCACACCAGCGGCCCGGAAACGGTCAGTTCCCCTTCTTGTGTCAATGCGCGCGGCTTGCCGGTCCCGTCCGCCGGACGCACCATCACCTGGCTGTCCACGCCTTTGTCTTGGATATAGGCGATCCATTTCCCATTGGGGGACCAGGCCGGATCTTCGTCGTTGCTGGCCACCGTCTTGCTTAGGTCCGTGGTGTGCCCGTAATCCACCGGCACGGTAAACAATGCGCCCCGCGCGCTGAAGACCGCCAGCTTGCCATCCGGCGCCACATCGGCGCCACGAATCATCTTCGCCGCCGAATACTCATAGGGCAGCGTATGCCTGCCGCTCAGTGGCACCGTCACGGGCACGGCCTTCAGCTTGCCTGTCGCAAACGAATACACATACAGCTTACCGCCGTCCGAAATCGCAATGCCCGTATTCCCTGCGCTCGGCCAGTCCACATCGTAAACAGGGAAATGCGTCACCTGTTGCATCGCACCCGTCTTCAGATCCCTCACCCACAGGTTCAGCACGCCTTTCGGACCACGGTCTGAAGCAAAATACAGCTTGTCACCCACCCACATCGGGAACGTGTCTTCGCCTTTCCAGTGGGTCAACTGCGTGCTGGCGCCGGTCGCCAGATCATAGGTGTAGATTTGGCCCGCCTGCCCGCCGTAATAGTGCTTGCGGTGGAAGGGCCGCAGGATGCGCGACAACTTGTTGTACGCAACCTCCGTGCCGCCGCCATTAAACGACAACGGACCAGTCCACGGCATCGGCAATACCGTGGGAAATCCCCCGGCCACCGGCACCTCGAATGCACGCTCAATCTGTGGATTAAAGCTGTCACGCCGCGATAGAAAAATCACGTCGCGGCTGTTCGGCGTCCAGCCAATCACAGTGTTGTCCGGCGCCGTCCCGATCTTGCCACCAACCGGCCCGTTGATCGACCGCCAGGTGAGCTGCTTCACCGGGCCGCCGTCGATCGAGACAACATAAACATCCGTATTGCCACGAAACCAGCCCGTAAAGGCGACCCACTTTCCGTTTGGGGACACCAGGGGATGCGAGTCGTAGCCCGAATCCGCGGTCAGCCGCACCGCCTCGCCGCCTTGCACTCCGGCTTTCCACACTGACCCGCCGGCTTCAAATACCACCGTGTCACCGTGAATGCTCGGATAGCGAATCAATGCCTGCACCGGGCCCGATGCTTCCTGAGCGAGTGTGTTATGGGAAGGCAGAACAAGCAAAAGGGCAGCGCCGAATGCGCAGGCAAGCGTTTTCAACCTCATAGGGTAATCCTCTGGAAATTCCCGACTGGGACACAGGAGCCGCGCAAAGGGCCTGGTAAGCGGGTGATTTGCATCGACTTGGATGATTGCCCTTGATTATCTGCCTGTGATCGTTAGCTGACAAGTAAACCGGCGCGTTACCCCGGCTGCCGAACCTCTTCGTCGAGCGATTACGGTTCGGCAGGACATCTCCTCTGGAGACAGCCCGTCCCTTACAATAGGGGGTTATGGCTTCCAGCCCGTTCGTGCAGATCGACCTCGCCCCCAAACGCCCCGTCCAAAAGCCTGACTGGCTCAAGGCCCGCGCCCCCATGGGCGAAAACTACCACGACCTCAAGTCGCTGGCTCGCCGCCTCAATCTCCACACCGTCTGCGAGTCCGCCCACTGCCCCAACATCGGCGAGTGCTGGCATCACCGCACCGCCACCTTCATGATGCTCGGCAACCTCTGCACCCGCCGCTGCGGCTTCTGCGCCGTCCCCAAGGGCCGTCCCGAGCCCATTGACTTCGACGAACCCCGCCGCGTCGCCGAAGCCGTCGCCATGCTCGGCCTCAAATTCGCCGTCATCACCAGCGTCGACCGCGACGACGACATCCTCGGCGGTGCCCGCGCCTTCGCCATGGTCATCGAGGAAATCCGCAGGCAGGCCCCCCAATGCCAGGTCGAAGTCCTCATCCCTGACTTCCAGGGCAACGAAGAGGCCATCAAGATCGTCGTCGACGCCCACCCCGAAATACTCAATCACAACACCGAATCGGTCCCGCGCCTCTATCGCGCCGTCCGCTCCGGCGCCCGCTACGAGCGCACCCTACGCCTCCTCGAATTCTCCAAGAAAACCGACCCCACCGTTGTCACCAAGTCCGGCGTCATGGTCGGCCTCGGCGAAGAAATGCACGAGCTCCTCGACGTCTACCGCGACCTCGCACGCGTCGGCACCGACGTCCTCACCATCGGCCAGTACCTCCGCCCCTCGAAGGACCACCTGCCCATGGCCCGCTACTACACCCCCGAAGAGTTCGCCTTCATGAAGGAAGAAGCCCTCCGCATGGGCTTCCGCCACGTTGAAAGCGGCCCGCTTGTCCGCTCCTCCTATCACGCGCACGAACAAGCCGATTCAGCCCAGGCGGATGCAGCCTCCGTCCGCATTGTCTAGGTCCCGGAGCAAGTCCACGGTGAGTCAAACTCCATCCCGCCCGCCCCGTATCGGCTTTTTTGGCGGCACTTTCGACCCTCCCCACACCGGCCACCTCGCCCTCGCCAGCCTGGCCCTCCAAACCCTCGATCTCGACAAGGTGCTCGTCGCGCCCGTCGGCCTCCAGCCGCTCAAGCTCGGCCGTCCCGCAACCCCCTACCGCGACCGCCTCGCCATGACCCGCCTCGCCCTCGCCGGCCATCCCCGCCTCGAACTCAGCGAGGCCGACGCCCCGCGCCCCGACGGCCTGCCCAACTATATGATTGACACCCTCCGCCGGTTGCGCGCACCTTTGCCGCCCGATGCTCAGCTCTACGTCATCTGCGGCGCTGACGCTTTCCTCAACATCTCCCTCTGGCACCGCCCTTCCGATCTCCTCATGGAATTCCCCTTCATCATCGGCGCACGCCCCGGCTTTGACCTCGGCCGCATCGCCAACGCCCTGCCAGACGATATCTCCGTCGCCTCCGACGACCACCCCGATCCGCAACTGCTCACCCTCGGCCTGCGCAACCGGCACGGCCGCCGCTCGCGCCTCTACCTCCTGCCCCAGCTACAGCACGACATCTCCGCCACCGAACTCCGGGACGCGCTCCACTCCGCCGACCCCAACCCCTCGCTTCTGCCTCAGGCCGTCCTCGCCTACATCCGCGACCACCGCCTTTACCGCAACGGCACCCCCTGATTCCCGCGCGCATCCCCGCGCTGAATTGCTCTACCATACCCGCAAGGAGACCGAACCGAACGAATGCCCACTAACGAAACCCGCCAGATGGTCCTCGCCGCCGCTGCCGCCTGTGAAGATAAAAAAGGTCAGGATACCCGGGTCCTCGAGCTCGACGCTGCCGACGCAGGCTTTACCGATTTCTTCCTCATCACCAGCGCCGCCAATGAGCGCCAGGCCGTCGCCATCGCCGACGAAATCGAACTCCAGCTCAAACGAAAATTCGGCGTCTATCCCAACTCCGTCGAAGGTCGCCGCCTCGGCGAATGGATCCTCCTCGACTACGTCGACTTCGTCGTCCACGTCTTCCTCGCCGAGCGCCGCGCCTTCTACGACATCGAGCGCCTCCGCAAATCCGCCCGCACCGTCGACCTCGACGAGCTCAAGCGCGCCCTGACGGAAAAGACTCTCGCCGCCCGCAAAAAGACTCCAGCAAAGAAGAAATCCGCCACAAAACAACCCGCGCCGGCAAAAAAGACTTCGCCTGCAAAGAAAACCCCGGCAAAGAAAGCCCCGGCCAGGAAATCTCCTGCAAAGAAAACCGCGGCAAAGAAAACTCCGCCCCCAAAAGCAACCAGCTCCGTTACAAAAAAGCCCGCGGCAAAGAAAACCGCGGCGAAAAAATCCCTCCGCCGCAAATGAACATCTCGGGTGCGCCACGACCCGGCCCACCCGCGCCGGGTGCACCACATCTCGCGGAGATGTGCGTTCGTCGCCGCACGGCGCCGCACCGCATCCTTCTCTGCGCCCTGCTCTTCGCGCTCCCGGCCTTCGCTCTCGCCGCGCAATCCAAGCCCGCCCCGCCCGCTATGCCGAAGAACCCGCTGGCTCTGTTGCAGCTCGGCGCCCTTCGCAACGGACTCACGGCTCCAGGCCTGCCCCCCTGGCACATCAAGGTCTCCTATCAGACCTACAAGCCCAACGGCCACCCCAAGGCAACCGGGACCTTCGAAGAATGGTGGGCCGCACCCGACGAATACGTGCTCGTCTTCGATCGCAAGGGCTACCACCTCCAGGCCTGGGTCACGCCCCACGGCAGCTTTGCCATCGGCAACCCAGACCTGCCCATGCCCGAACGCCTCGTCTATCACTGGATCGTCGCGCCCATCCCCCGGCATCCCGACCTCACCGGCGCGCACTTCCGCTACCGCGTGCGCCTCATTGGCCCCATGCAGCTGCCCTGCGTCCAGATCGATTCCCGCCAGCCGGCGCCCGGCAACCTGCCGCCCCAGTACCCCACGTTCTGCTTCGAGTCCCACCACCCCATGCTGCGCATCGCCGACACGCGCATCTCCGAAGTTGTCACCACCGCCGCCGTGGGAGAGCTGGGCCGCCAATATCTTGCCCAGCACTTTACCGCCGTCATCGGCCCTCGGATCATCCTCACCGCCACGCTACAGCGGGGTGAGTCATTCATTCGCATCGATCCGTCCTTCTTCACACCGCCCGCCAACGCACGTCCAGCGCCGCCGCCCTCCACATCCATCCTCTATCTCACCGCCAGAGAAGCCGCCACGCACCTCATCCCATCCAGCGCCGCGCACAATGGACCGCTCTCTTTCCTTCAAATGAGCCACGCCTTCGTGGAGCTTGCCGCCTCCATCGACACCCATGGCCGCGTCCATGGCCTTCAAATCCTCGGATCCACCGACCCCTACCTCGTCTCATCCATCTATCAGGCCGTTTCCCACTTCCGCTACCGCCCGTTTCTCCTCAACGGCGCACCCACGGCCGTCCGCACCCGCATCCTTCTCGACTTCCGCGTACGCTTCCCCAAATAGCCGCGCATCGCAAACATTTCAGCAGTCCAGCAGTGCACAGCGCGCGTTAGCGCATTTCCCCGTGAGCGTGTAGAAGAGACCGATTCACTCGGCGCGGCCACTCCATCAAAGAGCGGACACACTTGTAAGATTTCAGGTCCTCCATCCGATCAGGAGAAATGCGCTAGCATATTTACACCCTGCGGTTATCTCGAGATTCGAACCTATGGATCATCTCTCCAACCTCACCACCGAAGCCCGCCACCCCAGCAGCGAACACCTCGACGAACTCCCTACCCCGTCCCTCGTCCACGAAGCTCTCGACGCCGTCCAGCGCATCCTCCCGCAAATTGCCACCGCCATTGATACAGTTTCCGTCCGCATGGCTGCCGGTGGACGCCTCTTCTACTCCGGCGCCGGAACCTCCGGCCGTCTCGGCGTCCTTGACGCCTCCGAGTGCCCGCCCACCTACAACACCTCGCCCGAGATGGTTCAGGCCGTCATCGCCGGCGGAGACATCGCCCTCCGCACCGCCGTGGAAGGCGCCGAAGACCACCCCGAGCTTGGCGGCGACGACCTCATCGCCCAGGGCTTCACCGCCAAAGACACTCTCGTCGCCATCGCTGCCAGCGGCCGCACGCCCTACGCCCTCGGCGCGCTCGAATACGCCCGCTCCCTCGGCGCATTCACCATCGGCCTCAGTTGCGTCGCCAACTCGCCTGTCGCCACCTCCGCCGACCTCGCCCTCACGCCCGTCACCGGCCCTGAAATCGTCACCGGTTCCACTCGCATGAAGGCCGGCACCGCCACCAAGCTCGTCCTCAACATGCTCTCCACCGGCGTCATGGTGCGCCTCGGCTACGTCTACGGCAACCTCATGGTCAACCTGCAGCCCACCAACAAAAAGCTGCGCGACCGCGCCACCCGCATCGTCGCCACGCTCACCGGCCTCGACGCCCCG
>JAJZJJ010000025.1 GCA_021810175.1 Acidobacteriota bacterium
GGCACGGCTGGGTAGCGAAGTTCGGTTGTGATAACCGCTGAATGCATATAAGCGGGAAGCACGCCCCAAGATGAGATCTCCCTGAAGGGCCCAGGAAGACCACCTGGTTGATAGGCTGGAGGTGGAAGCGCAGCAATGCGTGCAGCTGACCAGTACTAATCGCCCGTTCGGCTTAATCATAGAATTAACTCTGCGCAGCCAATGCAGAGACATTCAACAACATCCTTGTGATGTCCAGTCGATTTCGCAGGCGCACCGAACCCCGAGGCCGAGAGGCCCTGGGGTTTCGGAGCCGGGCAGAAAGCCCGCTATGCGCCTCAAGTTGTGACGCCGGTTCGCCGTTTTCCAGTCCGTGAAAAAACTGTCCGGATGAAAACAGGTCGCGGGGTAACCAGCCCGCAGGCGTCGCTCGAGTTTCGGTCCCTGTGCGCGCAGCGCATCGGGTACCGCAAGTTTGCCGGTGACCATACCGCGAGGGTCCCACCCGTTCCCATCCCGAACACGGAAGTTAAGCCTCGTTGGGCCGATGGTACTGCACGCGAAAGTGTGTGGGAGATTAGGTGATCGCCGGCATAAACATAAAAGGCCCGCTCCTCGGAGCGGGCCTTTTTTCGTTTCCGGCTTGCCTTTGGGGTCCTGCAGCGAATTTTCCGCCTGTGCCGATTCCAGGAGACGACTGGGGCGACGGCTCGCATCCTAATCAAGAGAACGCAACATCGGCCTCAGGAGAACAACGCATCGGTGGACAGGCGGAGGTAGCTTGCCTCCGCGTGAGACGTTCGGCATTGTGTGCGTCTAAGTAGGTGGGAGTCAAAGTGTTTCGACATGCCATCCCAGTTGGACGGATCTTCGGTATCGCGATCGACCTGGATTTTTCCTGGTTCCTGATTGTCGGGCTGCTGACCTGGATGCTGGCCGTCAGCTATTTCCCGGCGGAATACCAGTCCGGGAGCGCGGCGCTTTACTGGGCGATGGGTTTTGTCACGGCGGTGATGCTGTTCGTCAGCGTGCTGATCCATGAGCTGGGCCATTCCATCGTCGCTCAGCTCCATGGACTGCGGGTTCCGCGCATCACACTGTTCCTTTTCGGTGGCGTATCCCAGATCGCAGCTGAACCTCCATCCGCAGGTGCCGAATTCTGGATTGCGGTGATCGGGCCGCTGGTGAGTTTTGCCCTTGCGGCTTTCTTTTGGGAGATCGAACCGCTTTTCTCCGCCCTGCCGGCCGGGTATGAAGTGGTGCGGTACCTCGCGATCCTGAACCTGATCCTCGCCATCTTCAACCTCATCCCCGGCTTCCCCCTGGATGGCGGGCGGGTGTTGCGGGCGATGATCTGGAAAGCAACGGGAGCGTACCAGAAAGCGACTGTGGCGGCCGCCATCACCGGACGCTTTGTTGGATTCATCCTGATCTTCTTTGGCGTATGGGAAGCGATCCGCGGGGCTCTGGTTGACGGAATCTGGATTGCCTTTATCGGCTGGTATCTGGAGAGCGCGGCGGGCAGCCAGTTGCAGGCGGAAAGCGCGCGCCGGCTGATCGGCGAGCATCGGGTAGCGGACGCCATGCAGCGCGAGTTCCCGCGAGTGCCCGGCGGGGTGACAGTTGAGGAGCTGGTGCGTCAATTCGTTCTGACGGGCAGTAATCATCATTACGTCGTCGTTCACGGCTCCCAGGGCATCGGGCTGCTCACGCTCGACCAGATGCAGGCCGAACCGCAGTCGGAGTGGGCTACGATGCGCGCCGAGCAGGCCATGGTTCCTCTCGGACAGCTGGAGACGATGGCACCGGATGCCGGGCTGTGGGAGGCTCTGGAAAAGATGGGCCGCGACGGGGTAAATCAGGTGCCCGTGGTGTCCCAGGGGGAGATTATCGGAGTGTTGTCGCGGGAAGACGTCCTGCACTACCTGAAGATGCTGCAGGCATTTGCGACCGGAGGCGCCGGACCGGGCGGCGGCAGAGGCGTTCCGGCCAATCGGGTCAGCACGGGCCACGGCCATTCGCGTTGGCCCTGACAGGGGCGAGCATTGACGGGCGACTCCGCCAGGAGGACGCCGGCAGATTCACCACCCAAGACAGAACGTAAGGAGAGAGAATGACAAGCGCAACAATTAGGAAGACACGCTGGGGTATCTTTGCGGCGGTTGCCGTCACCATGCTCGCGGTCGGAGGAGTTCTGCGTGCCGGCATCATCAAGCTGCCGGCCGGGCCTGGCGCGGCGGGGCAGAAACTCGTGATGAAATTCGACAAGAACCCCGCTCCGGTGAGCATGGCGCATTTCCAGAACGGCTATTCGTCGATTGTGGATCCGGCGCTGAAAGCGGTGGTGAGCATCTCCTCCACGACGGTGGTGAGGCAGCAGAACAATTTTCCCAGCCTCTTCAACGACCCATTCTTCCAGCAGTTTTTCGGACCGCAGATGCAGCAGCAGCCCCGGACCGAGCGTGAATACCGGCTGGGATCGGGTGTGATCGTGAATTCCAATGGCTACATCATCACCAACAACCATGTGGTGGCCGGAGCGAAAACGCTCGAGGTAACCACGGGGACTGACCAGACATACAAAGCGAAGGTGATCGGTCGCGATAAGCAGACGGACATCGCGCTGCTGAAGATCAACGCCACCAATCTGCCGACGCTGACGCTGGGCGACTCCAGCCATCTCAAGGTGGGTGACGTGGTTTTCGCCATCGGCGACCCATTTGCCATCGGCAAGACGGCGACCATGGGCATTGTGAGCGCGACGCATCGCGCGCTGGGCGGAAGCATCGAGCACTACGAGAACTTCATCCAGACGGATGCAGCGATCAATCCCGGCAACTCCGGCGGCGCGCTGATCGATATGCACGGGGATCTGATCGGCATCAACACCGCGATCATCGCCGGGCGGAACGGCGGCGGCAACGAAGGCATTGGTTTTGCTATCCCGATCAATATGGCAGTGAACATTGTCGATCAGCTTGCCTCCCACGGGAAGGTGATCCGCGGCTACCTCGGGGTACACATTGAGGACGTGACGCCGCAGATGGCGCAGGCCTTCGGTCTCTCGCATGGAGGTGGCGCGCTGATCGCCGACATTTCTCCGAGCGGTCCGGCGGCGAAGGCGGGGCTGAAGCGCGGAGACATTATCGAGAAGCTCAATGGCCATCGCGTGGAAGACTTCGAAGAACTCAGTGTGGAGATCTCGGAGATGGCGCCGGGCACGACGGCGCACCTGCAGATTTTCCGCAATGGGCAAACGATCCAGAAGGACGTAACGCTGGGCACCTTCCCGACGAGCAGCAATGGATCGTCGTCCTCAGGCATCAGCCATGGCTCGGTGCTCCGGGGCGTACAGGTTCAGGCCCTCACGTCGACCATCGCGCAGCAGCTGAATCTGCCCCCGGGAGTCTCCGGCGTGGTGGTCAGCCAGGTCAATCCGAACAGCGCGGCTGCCTATGCCAATGTTGAGCGCGGAGATGTGATCGAGGAAGTGGACCGAAAGCCGGTCCACAACATGTCCGACTACAACGCGGCGGTCTCCGCAGCGGGCAATAAGCCGGTGCTGCTGCTGATCTATCGCCAGGGCGTCACCATGTACACGGTGGTGCAGCCGCAGTAAACCACTTCACCATGCAGCGAGCGGAGGGCGGGAGAAATCCCGCCCTTTGTTCGTGATGAGAGCTTTTCATCGCAGCCGGTTTTGCCATGGACGCAGCGGCCAACCAGGCGGCCCGAACGGCCGGGGCTCGAATTCGGCAACCCGCGCCCCCTGGAAGGGGAAGCCGCTCGGCAAAGCTGCAGGACGGTTGTCTGCTTCGCGTGCTACACTCGGAACCCGACGAGTAAGGTGCGTCCATTTCCCCAGACCACTTACAGGTTCACAATCGTCAGCCAGTTAGCCCGGTGCGTATGCTGATTTTTGCTGAATCCGGAACTGCAAAGGCGGCTCTTCGCGGTTACTACGACCCCCGCCTGGTGGCTCTCTCTGTATTCATCGCCATGATGGCCTCCTATGCCGCTCTGGATCTGGCGGGACGGATGAGATTGTCGGCCAGCCGCATCCGGGGAGCATGGCTGTGCGGCGGCGCCATCGCCATGGGCATCGGCATCTGGGCCATGCACTACGTCGGCATGGAAGCCTTCCATTTGCCCATGGTGGTGCTCTACCACTGGCCTACCGTTCTGCTTTCCCTGATCGCGGCGATTCTCGCTTCGGGCCTGGCGCTGCTGATCGTCAGCCGGCGCACGCTGAGCGTTCGCAGCCTGGCTGCCGGAAGCCTGCTGATGGGCTCCGGAATTGCCGCCATGCATTACATCGGCATGAATGCCATGCGGATGGCGGCTACCGTCGTCTATAACCCCTGGCTGGTATTGCTCTCCATTTGTCTGGCGATCGGCAGCTCGTACGCTGCCCTGAAGCTGGGATTCGCGCTGCGCAACGAGTCCGCGGCGTGGCGCAGAAACAAAACCGGCGCGGCCATCGTCATGGGCATCGCCATCGCGTCCATGCATTATGTCGGGATGGCGGCGGCCCGCTTTTATCCAGCGATGATTGCGCCCGGAGAGCTGCGCGATGCGGTCATGGTGTCGAGTCTCTCGCTGGCCGGCATTGTTGTCGTCACGCTGACCGTGCTGCTGGTGGCGATTGCGACTTCGATTCTGGATCGCCTGTTTGCGCTGCGCGGGCAGCATCTGGCGAGCAGCCGGAACCAGCTGCAGATGATTTTTGAAAACATGGCCGAAGCCATGGTGGTGATCGATCGCGATCTCAATATTGTTCAGGCCAATCGTGCGGCGGTCAGCCTGCTGGAGCTCTCCAGCAGAAAGCTCACGGTTGCCGAGGTCAACAGTATCTTCGAGAGCTCGCTGCCGGATGGCACCGTACTGCCGCGCGCGATGCTGCCCAGTTCCCGCGCATTTCGCGGAGAATTCCTGGACGACTTCAGGATGCGGATTCGCCGGCGGGACACGGGCAAAAGCGTGACCGTGGAGGTCAACACCCGGCCGATTCCGGGGAAAACGGATGAGATTTCCGAAGTGATGATCGGCTATCGCGATGTGACCGAGCGCGATCAGATGGATCAGGTTCAGGCGCGGCTGGCCGCGATTGTCGAATCCTCGGAAGATGCGATCATCGGAAAGAACTGCGACGGAACCGTCACGAGCTGGAATCTGGGAGCGGAGCACATCTTCGGCTACACGGCGGCGGAGATGATCGGCCAGTCGATCTATAAACTGGTGCCGCCCGAGTGCGAGGAGCAGGAACGGGAGATTCTGGAACGCGTCGCCCAGGGGGAGACCGTCCGGCAGATGGAGACGGTGCGCCGGCGCAAGGACGGCCAGATCATTCACGTCTCCGTGTCCGTGTCGCCGATCCGCGACGCGCAGGGAGCGATCGTGGGCGCCTCCAAGATTGCCCGCAATATCACCGACGTGAAACTGCTGCAGCGGCAGCTGCAGCAGAGCCAGAAGATGGAAGCCATCGGCCAGCTCACCGGCGGCGTCGCTCACGATTTCAACAATCTGCTGGGCGTGGTCATCGGCAATCTGGATCTGCTGGAACGGATGGTGGGGGAGAACCCGGCGGCGATCAAGCGGATTCGCACGGCGCAAAAGGCGGCGGGCCGCGGAGCGGACCTTACCCGAAGGCTGCTCGCGTTCTCGAGCCGCGAAGAACTGTCTCCCGCGCCCATCGATCCGGTGGCCTGCGTGCGGAATGTCATGGAGCTGGCGGCTCGCGTGGTTGGACCGGAGATCAGGATTGCAGCGGAATGCGATCCCTCCGTGCCGCGGGCGTTTGCTGATCCTTCCCGGCTGGAGAGCGCGCTGCTCAACCTCATTGTGAATGCGCGCGACGCGATGCCCAGCGGCGGAAAACTCACCCTCTCGACCTGTGTTACTTCCCTGGAGTCGAGTTATCCGGCGGTGAAAACGGGCGAACTGGAGCCCGGCGATTATGTGTCCATCAGCGTCTCGGATACAGGCCAGGGGATGTCCCGGGAGACGATGGAGCGTGCGTTTGATCCGTTTTTTACGACCAAGCCGCGGGGCAAGGGAACCGGCCTTGGCCTGGCGATGGTCTACGGCTTCGTGAAGCAGTCCGGCGGAACGGCGCGGATTTACAGCGAGCCCGGCTACGGCACCACGGTTTCGCTGTATTTGCCCATGGCGGAGACTTTCGGGGGCAGCGAACCAGCCAAAGCCGCGACGAATCCGCTTTCCAGACAACACGTGAAGGTGCTGGTGGTAGACGATGAGGAGGATTTGCTGGAGGTTGCGGTCGCCTACCTTCGCGCAATGGGACACATCGCCCTGCAGGCCAGAGATGCGGCCGCGGCCCTCGAAGAAGCCGAACGCCACCCCGACCTGGATGTGCTGGTTACGGATATTCTGATGCCGGGCGGCATGAACGGAGTGGAGCTGGCCAGGAAGATGCGGGAGCGCAATCCCGCGATTCGCGTGATCTATTCGTCGGGATTCCCGGCGGATGCGCTTACTGAGAAAAATGGCGCGCTGGCCGAAGGGCCGCTGCTGCACAAGCCGTATCAGCGGAACGAGTTTGTCGAAATACTGCACCGGGTGCTGGAAGAAGGCGACGGCGTGACGATCGCCGGTTCATAACCGAGAAGACGATGACAATTCCTCGCAAAATACTGGTGGTCGATGACGATGAGGATATCGGCGAATTCATTTTTGCCACCGCCGCAAGCATGGGGTACGACTGCGGCGTTGCGAGCTGCGCCGCCGACTTTCTGAATCTCCTGACTCGGGATACGGGACTGGTTCTGCTCGATCTGGTGATGCCGAATACGGATGGCATCGAATTGCTGCGTCTGCTCGCGGACCGCAGGACTGAGGCGAGCGTGATCCTGATGAGCGGCATCGAACGCCGGGTGATCGAAAGCGCCGAGAGGATGGCGCGGTCGCTGGGGCTGGATGTCGTCGGCCATCTGCAGAAGCCCTTCCGGGTGGCGGAACTGGAAGCGCTCCTGAGAACGCAGCATGCGCGGCTGGAGTCCCGTTCGCCGCATGCGGCGGTCGAGGAGCCGTTTTCTCCGGCGGAGCTGCAGGGCGCGGTGGAGCGCTGCGAGTTTGTGCTGCACTATCAGCCGCAGGTCAGCCTTGCCAGCAACTGTGTGGTGGCGGTGGAGGCGCTGGCGCGGTGGGCGCACCCGACCCGGGGCATGATCTTTCCCGACCGGTTCATTTCCCATCTGGAGATGCTCCAGCTGATCGATCAGCTGGGCTGGATCGGCATCGAGCGGGGCCTTGCGGATCTGGGAAGATTTCGCGATGCCGGCGGCGCCATACCGAGGCTCTCGCTGAATATCTCCGCTCAGTCGCTGCACGATCTGTCCCTGCCGGATCGCATCGTCTCGGCTGCGGATCGCCATTGCATCCCCGCTCAAAAAGTAACCATCGAAATTACTGAAAGCGGGCTGGTGCAGGACCTTTCCGAGGCTCTGGACGTGCTGACGCGGCTCCGCATGAAGCAGATTCAGCTCTCGATCGACGATTTCGGAACCGGGTATTCGATGATGCAGCAGCTCCAGCTGGTTCCGGCAACGGAATTGAAGATCGACAAGAGTTTCGTGCAGGGCATGCATGGCAATGCCAGCTATCGCGTCATCGTCCAGAAGACCATCGAGATCGGGCATGAGCTGGGCATGCAGGTTGTGGCGGAGGGAGTTGAAACCAGCGAACAGGCGGAGGATCTGCGCTCCTGCGGCTGCGACATTGCTCAGGGATATCTCTACTGCAGGCCGCTTCCGCCGGAAAAGCTGGTGAGCTGGCTGGCGGAATTTCGGGCCCAGCACAGCTGCGTGTGATGTGTGAGGGTCCGCAACGGCATTCGCCGGTCGTCATGCAGCGCGCTTACGCAGAATCACGCGGCAATGCTCGCGCCAGTGCTCGTCCACGGCGATCAGCTGCCAGGGAACCGATGGCGACAGATGGCGCAGGACGGTTTCGTTTGCGGGATGGACGTGCAGCGCCGGAGCAATAAGCAGCAGCAGCGGATCCTCGGGCGAAAGCGCCACGCCGGGGAAGTATCCGAGCCGCGCGAGCTGGCCGTCGCGAAGCAGCGCGCGCACGCGAGCCCAGTAGTCGAGCGCCTGCAGCGGCAGGTGGAGATCGTCGTCGGCCTTCAGCTCCAGCACGGCCAGTCGGCCCTGGCGCGTGACCGTGAGCAGATCGAGCAGCGTGCGGCTGGCTGAGGCAAAGGCGGGCAGCTGCGAGTAGACGGGCGGTGCGCCGTCCGGGGGCCCGGCGAATTCATGGCCGAGGACGGAAAGGTCGCGGCGCAGGACGGACTCCAGCCAGCGCTCCGGCTGCAGACGGAAAAGTGCGTCGCGCGTGGGAGCCATTGGATAGCGGCTGAGGAAGAGGCGATCCATCAGATCGCGAAACAGGTCTTCGGTGTCCTCGTCGAGCAGCGTTTCGCTGGGTCCGGCGCCGAAGAAGATTTGATCCTGATGCATAAAGGAGCCGGGCACCAGAGTGTGGCGGATGCGCGCGTATTCCAGCCCGTGCAGGGAAAAGGCTACCTCGGTCGCTCCGCGCGGACGAATTTCTGTGGCTGTCAGGAGGCCCGGCGGCAGCAGGGCGCGCAGGTGATCGATGGCCACTGCGGAACGCTCCAGGGCGGCCTGCGGATCGAAGGCGTGCGGAATCTGAATGTCCAGGTTGCCTTCGCCGGCGTGCTCGTGCAGCGTCAGCTCGCCGGAGGACGGATCCAGCTCGTACAGCTCCCACTGCGCCAGTCCCGAGTGCAGCCAGGCGATGCGTGCCGCCGCGAGCACAGCCGATCCGCGGGGAACGATGAGCCGCAGCCCATGGAAGACGCGCCGCCCGGCCATATGCTCGCGACAATGAGCGAGCCAGAGAATGCCGGGGGTGAGCGCGCCTTCGATCACCGCCGCCGGCTCTTCGTGTCCGACGCCCAGCACGGCCCAAGCGGACTGCCCGCGAGCCAGGATCCCGCGCGCCCAGGCGGGACCGAAGCTGTGCTCCATGTCCATGGAGGTGCGAAAGGACTCGGGCGTCCAGCCGGGGAAGTGCGCGGCCAGCGCCCGCTCCAGCGAATGCAGATAGCGGCGGCGCGAGGTGTCGCGGGCGGTTGGGGTGCGGAAGTCGGGATCGGGGACCAGCGTGAGGAGCTGCGGTTTGGTCTGGCCGAAGCGGCGCGTCTCCAGCCGGAGCGAATCGCGCCGCGCCTGAATGGCGGAGACGGTGCGGACAAGGTTCCGGTCGTCGGACCAGAGGTGCAAGAGGCAGCGTCCGCGCTCGGCGCTCACCGAGCAGTGAGCGAGGCGCAGATCGAAGAGCAGCCGCCCATCCTCGAGGATGGCTGCCCGCGGGTGGTCGGCCAGGAACTCCTCCAGAGCGCGGGCGAGAGCGGCGGGTTCAGCGGGCGTTGCGGGATGTACGGCGGGCATCTGGTGCGATCTTCATCGCCGCAAACGCCCGCGAGCAAGGGAAAACCTACCAGCCCATACGCTTTCGTAATTCCGAGATGTGGGCCACGTGATGCCGGCTGTGCCAGTCGTACATGGCCACGGCCTCGGCGACGGTCTGGCGGCCGCCCATCGGATGGGTGTAGCCGCGCTGCCACTGCTCTTCTGAGAGCAGGCGGAGCAGGCGGGCCCAGCGGCGATGCAGCGCCGCGATCAGGTCCACCGAAACATCCACCGAACCGGTGAGCGAGTCGGGCAGCTCGGCCCACAGCTTCTCGTCGTAGGGCTTGACCGTGGGCCAGTCCTCGGTGAGCGCCAGCTTGATGCGAATGTAGGCGTTCATGTGGCTGTCGGCGATGTGGTGGACGAGCTGGCGGACGGTCCAGCCGCCTTCGCGATAGGGGGTGTCGAGCTGTGTGGTGGTCAGACCATCGATGGCGGAGCGCAGGTTCTCCGGCAGGGCGGCAAGGGTGGCGATGGCTGCGGCGTGGTCGGCGATGGCGGCCTCATCGCGCTGGTATTTCCCGATCGGGAAACGGGGGTCGCGTTGAGAGGGCGGAACGGGTGACGTGCTCATACAGGGCAAGGTACACCGGCCGCAGGACCCTGGACAAGCGGATTGATCCTGCCGGACAAGCGGCGAAGGAGATGCCCGCTGCATCGGCCCGGCCCTGCCGGTGCGATGCAGCCCTACTCTTCGTCCGAAACGCGGGCAATCAGATCCTGACGCTGCTTCGCCTCGACCTTTCCCGCCTCAACCACCCGCAGTGGGCCGATCGACAGCTCAGCCAGCTGGCAGAGCAAAGCCTGGCTTTCGGTTGTCGGGAGCTTCATCCAGTCTTCGGTCAATCCGTTCAGGTAATCGCAGTCCTCCTGCGTAAGACCTGTCTGCCACCCGGGCCGCAGATACACGCCCAACCCGCCTTCTTCCTGGAGCACGAGCACAGGCAGAGGGCTCCGGTTCGTGAGGCCGTGCATGGGAGCATAATGCAGCAACACGAAGTTATCCGGGCTATCGCGCATCGGTTCCTTTGATCCCTCGGCGCCGCAACGCCGGTGGGGAATCCGCAGGTATTGTAGATCGAGTGGCAGCTGGGGAACTATAGGCTCGATTTGAACATAGTTGACGGTGTTTTCCCACAGGTGAGGCAGGCCGGCGTCGCGGGAAATGTCCTTTGGCAGAGTTTTCAGAGTCCTGTTGCCCCGCAGGGGAGCTCACACCAGCCGCCGCTCCGTCGCTTCCGCCTCGCGGTGACCGCGAGTCCGGGGGGCTTCACAATGAGCGGAGCCCAAACCAGCCATGAAGGACATCCGCGGTTCCGCGGCATATCGCGCCGTCGCCTGTGGGGCGATTTCGTCCGCAGCCAGAAAGTCTGTTGCCTCGTCGATGAGCCGGTTCAGCCGGGCGTGTCGCCGCAACAGAATCTCGCGGGTCTGTGCCAGCCCATCTGCATCGCACCACGCGCTGGGAATCCAGTTAGGCGTTGATTCGAACCATGTTCGATTCACTCGGTCCACGGCTCTGATCCATCGGTCAACGATCGCCCTCTTCCTGAGTGCGCCAAAGAGGAAGGCGTTGTAGGCCATCAGCCTTCTCGGGTTGGCCTGCTCGTCGCCCAGGATGCCCCCGAAGAGATGGTCCTGGTCGATAAACACGCAGAGAAGACCGTGGCCGGTGTCGAGAAACAGCATCTGGCGCCGGTCGCAGTTGTTCATCCAGAGGTCCGCCACAATGGCCCCCGCCAGGGCCTCCGGATTTTCAATACGCTGCCGCCAGAGGCTTGGGACCAGTTCGTATGTGGGATGACCGTTTCCGGACAGGACAAGGCGCGACCCGAAGTGCAGGCCCGCCTTTGGGCGGATTACCCCGCCGCCGGCGGTTCTGAACCAGAGTTGCGGGTTCCGCTCGATGAACTCGTCCGTCATCAGAATCGGCGACCACCCGGGGACAGGCAACCCCATGCGCCGCATCAGTTCGGTCCCGATGGCCTCTTTCATCAGAGCCAGCGGGCCCCCAAACCCGAAGAGCTTCACAACGTACAGGCTGGCTCCGGTGGTCATCACGATGGCAGGCTGACTGGCGCCATTGAGCTTGCGCACAAAGGTTACGGCCGATGGAACTTTGGTTTTCGTCAAGGCAGACAAATCGTGCAGCTTGTTCATGGATCGAAACTCCAGCCAGCACGAAATGTACAGAAACAGGACAACTGTGCTGGCCGATTGCAGCAGCTATACTCAATATGTAACTGCGAAAGATGAGATTAGGGGCCGGTCGTCATCGTTACAAGAGTGACCTTAGTCCTGGAATCATATCCGCCAATAGCACTTTGGAGTAGACGTTCGTTTCCGATCCTCCCTCCCGAAGAGGCGCAGAGCCGGCGATCGCCCCTTAAAATGCCGTCTCGCAAACCCGCGCCGCTCGTCTGCCATCATGGATCTGCTGCCGCTGACAGTGTCTGTGAGAAATGCCCCCTCGCCGCTCCCACGCGGAAGAAAAATCTCCGGTGAGCAGCCGAAAAGGAGTAAACAATCGGGGAAGCGGCCATCTAACATAGACAGATGAGCGGGAAGCAGGGCAGTTCCGGATCGGATTGAAACCCGCAGCCGTACCCCAGAGGATCAGGCGTGGATCACAAGCGATATTTTTTTGAGAAATTCGGCGTGACGGAGCGTCTGCTGGAGCGGTGCCTGGGCGAGGCTCTCTCCGCCGGCGGCGATTATGCGGACCTGTATTTTGAGTCGGTCGCCTCCACCTCGCTCGGCCTCGACGAGGGAATCGTCAAATCCGCCAGCCAGGGCGTGAGCGCCGGCTGCGGCGTGCGCGTGGTGAGCGGCGAGCGCACCGGCTACGCCTACACCGACGATCTGAACGCCGACCGCCTGCTCCGCGCCGCGCGAACGGCGGCCCTGATCGCCAGCGGCCCGGCCAAACAGCCGGTTCAGGGATTCACCGAGACGGAAGCGCCGTCGCTCTATCCTGCTCCGGCGGCCGAACTCGACGCGGAACTGGCCACCAAGCTGGATCTGATCGTGCGCGCGGACAAAGCGGCCCGCTGCTACGACTCCCGCATCACCCAGGTGCGCGCCAGCTACGCCGACGAGCTGCGGCGCATCCTGATTGCCGCCTCCGATGGAACGTATGCCAGCGACACGCAACCGCTGGCGCGCATGAATATTTTTGTCCTGGCCAAAGACGGCGACCGCATGGCTCGCGGCAGCGCCGGTGGCGGCGGACGCGTGGAGATTGGCTACTTCACCGGTCCGAAAAGTCCGGAATATTTTGCCGAAGAAGCCGCGCGCACGGCGGTCCTGCAACTGCAGGCGGTGGCCGCGCCGGCCGGTGAGATGGAAGTGGTTCTCGGACCGGGATGGCCTGGCGTTCTGCTGCATGAGGCCGTCGGACACGGACTGGAAGCGGACTTCAACCGCAAAAAGACTTCGGCCTTTGCCGGACTGGTGGGCCAGGCGGTGGCCAGTCCGCGCGTGACCGTGGTGGACAACGGGCGCATGCCCTCGCGGCGCGGCTCGCTGCACGTGGACGACGAAGGCTCGGCCACGCAGGAGACGGTGCTGATCGAGAACGGAATCCTCAAGGGCTATCTGAGCGACAAGCTCTCCGCCCGGCTGATGGGCATTGCGGAAACCGGCAACGGACGCCGCGAGAGCTATCAACAGATTCCCATGCCGCGCATGACGAACACCTACATGCTGGCCGGCGACGATGCTCCGGAAGACATCATCCGCAGCGTGAAGCGCGGCCTTTACGCGGTGAATTTCGGCGGCGGCCAGGTGGACATCACCAACGGCAAGTTCGTTTTTTCGGCCTCCGAGGCGTACCTGATTGAGGATGGCAAAGTCACCGCACCGGTGCGCGACGCCACGCTGATCGGCAACGGCCCGGAAGCGCTCAAACACGTCTCCATGGTCGGGAACGATCTGGCGCTCGACGAGGGCATTGGCACCTGCGGCAAGGACGGCCAGAGCGTGCCCGTGGGCGTGGGCATGCCCACCGTGAAACTGGACCGCATGACGGTCGGCGGCACGGGACACTAACCAGGATCAGGACAATGCGAGAGATTCGCGACCGTGCGTCCGTTTAGCTGTCGATCCGGCTGAAAACTGCGCAAGCGGAGGTGTCGAACAAAGGAGAGGTCCCGCCGCTCCAGATTGGCTTAGCCCGCCTCCAGCTTTACAGTCACCTTCCGCCCCAGCGCCGAGGCAATATTCACCAGCGCATCCAGAGAGAAGCGGGAGATGCGCCCGCGCAGCAGATCATTCATACGCGGCTGGCTGATGCCGCACCGTTTCGCGGCCTCGGCCTGAGTCCAGCCGTTT
>JAJZJJ010000026.1 GCA_021810175.1 Acidobacteriota bacterium
TGCGAAGGGGGCAATCAATGCGATTGCGATGCCCAGCATCATGAACTTCCGAAGCATTCCTGGACTCCTGATGGTGCCTTGAACCGGTGAAACTCTGAAACCGAACCGCCGGCGGCCACAGAGTCTCCGGCGGGCAAAAGGGATGAAGCGTTACGCCAACTCGAATGTCACATGGATAATGCTGACCTCGTTCACGGGGTGACCATCGCGGGTGGCTGGTTTGAAGCGAATGTGTTCCGCGGCAATCTCCGCCTGCTGATCCAGACCGTGTCCCAAACCACGCACCACCCCCAGGATCTGAACTTGTCCGGCGGCGGTGAAGCGGACCTTCAGCGTTACGTCGCCCTCGATCTTCAATCGCCGTGCCTCGGCAGTATATGCTGGCAGCGGCTTATACAGCACAACAATTGGCGTCCGGGCAGGATCGACTTGCTGGATCACATGCTTTCCGCGGGTGGCCTGCTGACTGCCAAAACCTGTCTGCACAATTTTGCCGTGGCTGTTTCGCCCTCCCGTTCCGCCCTGTACTCCACTGGAAAACCCAGCTGAGGCAACGGTACCGCGATCATGGCCTCCGGCAACTCCGTGCGCGACTCCGGATCCGAACTGGACTCCCTGAACCGATCCCTGCCGAGCGGCACCCGCGCCTTTCGCCCTCCCCGGGGTCGCATCGAACGAGCCGAGCGCCGTGATGGTCCTCGGACGAGTGGCGTTTGGGTTGGGGTGTACACCGTTCGGGTCGCCGAATCCTCCTGTGTTGACGGTCGGACGCACGCGATTATTGGCCACCCTGGTGGGAGTGGCGCTCTTAAACAGCCCAACCTTCGGCTGCGGCGGCGGTGCTACCCGTAGCGGCCGAGCGGGAGCGAGTTTGGGCATCGCCGGTGTTGGCATTTTGATGGGCTGCATTTTGGGGGCCGGCGGCGTTACGATCGGCTTCGGCATCACGATCTTTGGCGCCGAGTTGTTCAGCTTCGGCGGCGGAACGTACCGGATCTTCGGCGGCGGAGGAACCACCGGTTTGGGCTGTGCCACCGGGAAGACCAGCTGGGTCACGTATTTCACCCGCTTGTGCGCCTCATGCACCTGAGCGATTGTCAGCAGAAGGATCAGGCCGGCAACCGTCACATTGACAATTGCGCTGACCCCGAATGAACTCATCCGTCCTTCCGGTTCGGGGAGCAGCCCAAACGTTGCACGCCGGGATCTCGAGTTGTCTCTCGCCATAAACTTAAGTAACCAACCTTGTCGCGAATCCAGAAAAACAACCATCCCGGACCTAACGCATAGGATTTCGATGCATTTCAGGGGCCAAAGAGCAGCACTCCTTCTCATCCAAATCTGCGGCTTCCGGTTGCCGTTCCTTCCCCTCCGCGGGAAAAATCCGTCAACATGCACGAATGAACTTGTCGCCTGTTTACCCACAGGATACTCCCTGTCGTTACGTTCCTTCCGTAACCCGTTTGGGTGAGACCCTGCAGGTCTTCGCCCGCCCTTTTTGCGCCCTGACTAAGCGACGTGGCTCCCTGGCTTTGCGCTCAGATGTTCATCCAGGGAGACATAGACTCAGATCCCCGGACACAGTCGCCATGACCTGCAAATCATGCTGCTTCAGCAATTTACAGACGACGATGCCAGAGGTTAGGGGGAATGGGTTATAACGGTATCAATGAAAACCAGCGGGAACCAGTTGCGCTAAGAATACCGAGAAATTGGAGGCCTGAGCATTGAAAATCTTGATTACAGGCGGAGCCGGCTACATCGGTGGAACGGTCGCGCAAACCATGCTGGCACAAGGCCACTCCGTAACGGTTTACGACAATCTCTGCCACGCGACAAGGTCCATGGTTCCCCAAGGCGTCGATTTCATCGAGGGGGATGTCGCAGACCGGAACACTCTGGAAAAGATTCTCTCCGATGGCTTTGATGGCGTGATGCATTTTGCCGCACTGATCGAAGCAGGCGAAAGCATGGCGAAGCCAGAGGTTTACTTCCGGAACAACAGCGCTTCTACCCTGAGCCTGCTGGAAGCGATGCTGAGCACCGGAGTGCGCCGGCTCGTCTTCTCTTCCACCGCCGCCGTCTACGGCGAACCGGAAAGCACCCCGATCCGGGAAGACGCGCCCCTTCGGCCCACCAATGCGTACGGAGAATCGAAGCTGCTTGTAGAAAAAATGCTCACCTGGATGTATCGGGTACATGCTTTTCCCTACACCAGCCTGCGTTACTTCAACGTCGCTGGAGCTGTGCAGGGCCGTGGCGAGGCCCACGAGCCCGAATCTCACCTTATCCCTCTCATCCTCGACGTCGCCCTCGGCCGCCGGGAAAAGATCCGCATCTACGGCGACGACTATCCGACTGCGGACGGGACCTGCATTCGGGACTATATCCATGTAGAGGATCTCGCCCACGCCCATCTGCTTGCATTTGAAGCACTTTCCGGCGGCGGCCAGCACATCTACAATCTTGGCAATGGCAATGGCTTTACCGTGCGGCAGGTGATCGAGTCGGCTCGGCGGGTCACCGGGCACCCGATTCCAGCGGAGATCGTGCCCCGCAGGCCCGGCGACCCAGCTGTGCTGATCGCCAGTTCGGAAAAAATTGGCCGCGAGCTGGGATGGAAACCCCGGCACACGGAACTGGACTCGATCCTCAGCAGCGCCTGGGAATGGCAGCAGCGGCGATACCAGTAGCTCGCCCCGCTCGGCGGGGAAGAATCCAGCGCTACTTTTCGATCTCGACGCCGCGCCAGAAAGCGATGTGATTCTTAATGTTGCGGGCCGCCGGATTGGGGTTCGGGTAATACCACGCAGCGTCCTGGTTTTCCTGCCCGTCGACCAGCAGGCTGTAATACCGCGCCTGGCCCTTCCACGGACAGGTGGACGTGGTGGAACTTGGCCGCAGATACTCTCGGTTGACCGCGCTTTCGGGGAAATAAACATTCCCTTCCACGGTCTCAAAAACGTCGCTCTCCGCGATTGTCTTCCCGTTCCAGACTGCCTTCGCCATCTTTCTTCTTTCCTTCGCTGTCGAAACTGACTCAAACACCTTAGCAGATGCGTCAGAGCTTGAAAATGTCGCGGTGTTGTCCAGCGAGGTACAGGAAGAGCCGGTGCCCGGCGGTGCAGCGCCACGCCTGGGCGCCCAGTTAACCCTCGGCGACCTCCTCCAGGAACCGGACCACCGACTCAATCCCCCGATGGAAATTGGGGATATGAAACTTCTCGTTCGGCGCATGAAGTCCGTCATCCGGCAGCCCGAAGCCCATCATCACCGACGGGATATTAAGAAACTTCTCAAAATCGCCAACGATGGGGATCGATCCGCCCGACCGGATGTAAACCGTCTCCCTGCCCCACACCGTCTTCAGCGCACGGGTTGCGGCGCGAATATAAGCATTATCCGTGCCGATCACGCTCGCCTCGCCGGAATGGATCAGCCGCACCTCCGCCGTAACCCCTTCCGGACAAAGCGACTGGACGTATTCGCTGTACTGGCGAAACGTAGTCTCCGGCTGCATATCCGGAACCAGGCGCATGGAAACCTTGGCCGTCGCACGGGCCGGGATGACGGTCTTGGCCCCAGCCCCGGTAAATCCGCCAATGATCCCGTGCACGTCCAGGGTCGGCCGGGCCCAGGTCCGCTCGATGACCGAGTACCCCTTCTCTCCGACCAGAGCGGTCGACCCTACCTCTGTTGTCCGGTACTCCTCTTCGTCAAAGGGCAGGCTCTTCCAGGCTTTCAGCTCCGCGGCTGTGGGAGCCTTGACCGCGTCGTAGAAGCCCGGAATCAGAATTCGGCCCTCCCGATCCTTCAGCCCGGCAATGATCTGCGCGAGCGCCACAAATGGGTTGGGGGCGGCTCCGCCATACATGCCTGAATGCAGATCGGTCCGCGCACCACGAACCTCCAGCTCCGTGTAGATCATGCCGCGCAGCCCCACACACAGCGTCGGCAGCTCCGGCGCGAACATCTCGGTATCGGAAATCAGCGCGAAATCCGCCTTCAGCTGTTCCGGATGCTCCTGGACAAAGGCGGCAATCTGCTCTCCGCCGACTTCTTCCTCGCCCTCGAAGATGACTCGGACATTCAACGGCAGCCGCCCCGTCGCCCGCAGCAGCGATTCCAGGGCCTTCAGCTGCAACACCAGCTGTCCCTTATCGTCCACCGCGCCCCGAGCATAGAGGTTTCCGTTCCGCTCCGCCGGCTCAAAAGGCGGGCTAATCCACTCATCCAGCGGATCCGGCGGCTGAACGTCGTAGTGCGCGTAGCACAGGCAGGTTGGCTTTCCCTCTGCGTGCAGCCAGTCGCCGTAGACCAGCGGGTGTCCGCTGCCGCGGATCACCCTGACATTCTCCATGCCCATGCGCCGCAAATCGGCGGCTACCCATTCGGCGGCGGCGTCCACATCGCCCTTATGTTCCGGCAGAGTGGAAACCGAGGGAATGCGGAGCAGCGCCTTCAGCTCCTCCAGAAAGCGGGCCGCGTTATCCCGCGCATACTCAACCGCAGCAGAATTCATGGTCATCTCCACGAGCCTCCCCACGGCATCGCCGCCTGGCCGAGGGCAGGCCGTGTCGAGGCAAACACTTGAGTATACGGCAGGCAGTCGGGCATCCAGCTGACTCTGCGCATACTCCTCGCCCGCGCCGTGCATCCCACAGCAAACATGGAGCTTGCCCCCTTCCAGACGCAGGATGGCGGCCGCCCGCTCTGTTGCGGCCCCGGTGAACGTGGTACAACAAACCGTAATTGCCCGTGTTGAACCATAAAGTATGACCAGTCAGGAAAAGGTTCTCATCGTCGAAGACGAGCCCTACGCACTTTCGGGCCTGGCCGAGCTCGTCTCCGGCTGGGGATATCGCACGGAAACTGCCCGCGACGGCATCGAAGCCCTGGAAAAAGTGACGGCCTGGCAGCCGGGCATCATTGTCACGGATCTCAAAATGCCGCGCATGGATGGGCTGGAACTGCTGGCCCGTCTGAGGGAAAGCAACGATCGCGTCGCCGTCATCATGCTCACGGCTCAGGGGTCGATTGAAGCCGCCGTGGAAGCCATGAAGAACGGCGCCTACGACTTCATCCAGAAACCGGTGGACTCGACGCGCCTCCGCGCCATCCTCACCAACGCCTCCCGACAGAGAGAGACAGAGCGGGAGCTGGAGGTGACGCGCCGCAAACTGCGCGAAACCGGGGTTCTCGGCTCGCTGGTCGGCTCGTCCAAGAAGATGCAGGAGATTTTCTCGCTGATTGAGCGGGTCGCGGCCAGCAACGTTTCCGTTCTGATCACCGGAGAAAGCGGCACCGGAAAGGAGCTGGTCGCGCGGACCCTCCACGACCTGAGCCCCCGCCGCTCCAGACCTTTCGTTGCCGTGAACTGCGCCGCGATACCGGAGACGCTGATCGAAAGCGAGATCTTCGGCCACGAAAAGGGCGCGTTCACCGGAGCCATCGAACGCCGCGCCGGCTGCTTCGAGCTGGCTGAAGAGGGCACACTGCTGCTCGACGAGATCGGCGAAATGCCGGTCGGTACCCAGGCCAAGCTGCTGCGCGTGCTTGAAGACCGCAAGCTGCGCCGGCTGGGCAGCAAGGTGGAGGCGCCCATCGACGTGCGCGTCCTCGCCGCCACCAACAAGGATCCGGAAGAAGCCGTCGCCGCGGGCGAGCTGCGGAGCGATCTGTTCTATCGACTCAATGTCTTCAATATCCATATGCCGCCGCTGCGGGAGCACATGGAAGACATCCCGCTGATTACGGAATCGCTGATCGCGGACATGAATCAAAAACATCATAGCCACGTTACCGGGCTGGACAACGACATGATGGCGCGTCTGATGGCCTGCGACTGGCCAGGGAACGTCCGCCAGCTGCGCAACACCATCGAGCGCGCGGTCGTCCTGTGCGGTGAAGGACAATTACAGTCCCGGCATCTGCCTCCGGGCTTCGGTACACGGGCTCCGCGCCCCGCTGGCGACATTCCCGCGAATGCCATCCAGCTGGAAGTAGGAGCGACTGTGGACGACGCGGAGAAAATGCTGATCTTCAAGACCCTCGAGTCCACGCACAACAACAAGACCCGGGCAGCCGAAATCCTGGGTATCAGCCTGAAGACACTGCACAATAAGCTTCGGGAATACGGAACAGCCGCCTCGGCTGCCGCCGTCGAAGACTAGTGCGGTGGAGTTGTAAAGTAACTACACGCCTGTGCCCCGCCCGGTCGGCGGCGATGCATCGCCACCGGATTGGGCCGGTTCGCCGTTGACCGAAGCTCGACGACCATGCGCCTGAAGACCAAACTCGTCCTCGCCATCACCGGCCTCGTCTTCGCGGTCGTCGTGGTCTTCTCGTGGATCTGGCTGGGGCAGCTCCTGCAGCAGCACATCGACCAGTCCTGGGATACGGCTGACATTCTCGCGCATCAGGTCGCCTTTCAGGTGAACGACGCGCTCACCACAGGCCTGAGCCAGCGCAAGTTCGATCCCCATGATCCGGCCGCGGTCCGTGCCGCCGTCGCCGACTCGCTGCGCCAGGATGCCGGGCTGAACGCGCTGCTGAACTCCATCATCACCTACTCGCCCACCGTGCTCGACATCGCCGTAGCGGATAAGAGCGGCCGCGCAATTGTCGCCGTGCCCGATACGATTCAGCCGGACCAGGTGCTTCCCCCCCGCCCGGACTACGCGCTGCTCCGCCGGCAATCCCTCATCCGTACGCTCGAAATCGTCTTTGGCCCTCCGCGCGTCTATGACGTCACCGTTGGCATCAATCTCAACAACCAGCCCTTCCTGACAATCCGTATCGGCATCCGCACGACTTTCCTGCGCAATGCCTTCCATCCCTGGCTGGTCGCATCCTTCAGCTTCATCGGCCTGGCCATGGTCATCTCGATGGTGGTCGCGGCGTTTGTGGCGAACCTCGCGCTGCAACCCATCGAGCAAATCAGTCAGCGCCTCGATGCACTTGCCGCGCTGCAGGCGGATGAAGAAAACCAGCAGGCAAGCGAACCGCCTCCGCTTCCCCCGCGGCAGGAAGCTCCGGGAGGGTTGGCGGCAATCGCAGATCCGCTGCTGCGCCGCAGCCCCGATGCCGTCGCTCAGGTTTCCGGCAAGATCGAACGGCTCGGCCAGCGCATCCGCAACGTCGAGGAGGTCTTCTCGGCTCTGCGAGAAAATCTGGATCAGATTCTCTCCAACCTCCAGGACGGCATCATGCTTTTCACCCGCGATGCCCGCGCCATTCTGGTGTCCAGCTCGGTCGAACACTTCCTGAACATGAGTCGCGACCGCATCTTTGGCGCCGAGGTCCGCGACATCTTCGATCGCAGCACCCGCCTGGGCCGCACCGTCCGCGATGCCTTTGAAGGCGGAATCTCGATTGTTCAGGAGGAGGTCACCACCGAAACCGGCCGCCGTGTGCAGGTCTCCCTCGACTTCATCCATGACACGCATGGCCGCGATCGCAATGCCCTGGGAGCATTGCTGACCATCCACGACCTTGAATCGGTCCGCGAAATCGAAACCGAACTGGAAGTCTCCCGGCGCATGGCATCCATTGGCCGCCTCACCGCCGGCGTCGGGCACGAGGTCAAAAATCCGATCAATGCGATTGTGGTGCATCTGGAGCTCCTGAAGAACAAAATGCAGGCTGGAGACGATGCCGGACGCCACCTGGAGGTGATCCAGAGCGAGATCCACCGGCTCGATCGGGTGGTTCAAACTCTGGTGGACTTCTCCCGCCCGGTCGAGCTGCAGCTCCGGGATCAGGATCTGCGGCGAGTGATCTCGAGCGTCCTCAATCTGGCGACCGCGGAACTGCAAACGCGTGGGGTGGTTCTGGAAAGCCAGGCGCCGGACTGGCCGGTCTTCTCCCGGATCGACTCCGATCTGCTGAGACAGGCCATTCTCAACATCGTTTTGAACGGAGCCCAGGCGATGGCCACCGGAGGCCTGCTGGAGGTTCGGTTGACCGACGACTCCCGCTGGGCATCCATCATGATCCGCGATCACGGTCAGGGAATCCCCGACGAAATCCGCAACCGCATTTTCGATCTGTACTTTACGACCAAAAAGGAGGGCAGCGGCATTGGCCTGGCGATGACCTATCGCATCATGCAAATGCACCACGGCCAGATTGACGTAGAATCAAAGCCTGGGAGCGGAACTACGTTTGTACTGCGGCTCCCATTGATTTCTGCCGGTTCGGGACAGCAAATCGCCGCGGATGCACCCCAGCACTCGGAACCCGGTGAGCCTGCTAGCCAAAGTGGTGAAACCCAGCCAGAAAGGTCCGGGGCATGAGATCCGGAACCAGAATTGCGGCTCTGTCGGTGTTTGCCGCATTTCTCATCACAGGGTGCCGTCACCGGCAGCCAAAGGTCGTCGTGCCTCCGCAGGCCGCCGCCCCTTCGCTTCCGCCGTCGGAGATGGCGCGTCTGATTCCTCCCCTGCCGCCCATCGCGCCGCCGAGTGGGTCGCGCCCCGTCATGCTGGATACCTCGCCCCCCCCGCGAACGTACCGGGAGCTGCACCCGCGGCCGATTCGCCGCTATGACCGGTACCGCCGCAAAACCGCCCAGGAGCTCGCCGCGGAAAAGGCCGCGAAAGCCGCCCAGCAAACCGCGCAGCTCGATCAGGAGATGGCCAGTGCCCCGCCGACCGGCGCATCGCCCATCGGCCAGCTCTCCACGGCCGGCGGAGATGCGAATGCGGCCGATCGCGGTGCGATCGCGGATCAGATCAATGCCACCGAGAATGCACTGAATTCGCTTCATCGACGGCTTTCGCCGAAAGAAGAGAAGACGGTGGCGCAAATCCGAAGCTTTATTACCCGGGCTCGCGACGCGCTCAAAACCAACGATCTGGATGGCGCGCGGACACTCTCAACCAAAGCGCATCTGCTCCTGCAGGAACTTCTGCGGCAGTGATCCTCCGGCTGGCCCCTAGCGCTCGCCCCACTTGAGCTTCGAGCGCAGCACATCGAAAAACCCATTCGGCGAGGTCCGGATCAGGTTGACGGAGTACTCCGAGCCGCGGCAGCGCAGCTTGTCTCCCACCTTCATCTGAATGGCCTCCTGCCCATCGACGGTCAGGAATATCTGCTCGGGGACCCCCTCGATGCACACTTCGATGCAGGCGCGGCTGGGCACCACCAGGGGGCGCAGCGTGAGCTGATGCGGACAAATCGGGGTAACCACCAGCACCTGCATTCCCGGAATCAGCACCGGGCCGCCTGCCGCCAGCGAATAAGCTGTCGAGCCGGTCGGCGTGGCCACGATCACACCGTCCGCGCGAAAGGAAGCGGCCAGCTGCTCGTCGATCTCGACGCTGAAATTCCCCATCCTCGCGATGGCGCCCTTGGCGACGACCACATCGTTCAGCGCATGGTGCTCGCGCAGAACCTTTCCATCGCGCCACAACTCGCTGTGCAGCATCGCCCGCGACTCGATGGAGCAGCACTTCGCGTCCCATGCTTCCAGCTGACGGTAAAGGTCCGACAGCGGGATCTCCGTGAGAAACCCCAGCGCCCCAAGGTTCACACTGAGAATGGGCACTCCGGTATGCGCAAACACGCGCGCCGCGGCCAGTAAAGTACCGTCGCCTCCGAGGACGATGACCAGGTCCGGCTGCAGGCTGGCCATGTCCGGACGGGCGCAGACGGGTTCGTCCTGCACGTAGGTGGCGCTCACCGGGTCCAGCATTGGCTCATAACCGCGCGCCTTGAGCCAGAGCACCAACTCCGGCATCAGTTCCTGCAGTTCCTGCTTCTGAGGCTTGGAAATAATTGCGACCCGCGGCATGAAACCTAGTGTACCGCCCGGCGATGAATCTGCCGTAGCCAGGTCCGGCCCGGCGCTCGCGGCCCCGCGGGCAAAGAAAAACGGCCGGCTGCTGCCGGCCGTTTTTCCCACAAATCGCTGAAGTTTAGGTGGTCGGGCGGCTCTTGATTGCGATGAACTGCGCCGGCACTGGAGCCCCGTTGATGGTCAGCAGCTTCGGGTTGATCGTGCTCGTATCCTTCAGGCTGGAGGTGCTCACCAGATGAACCAGATTGTCTCCGCTGGTGCTGACAAAGAACAGCGCGCCGTCCGGTGAGAACGCGCCGGCAATCGGGGCCTGCGCTCCCGCCGACAGCTGTACCTGACCCAGCGTCCCGAAATTACCGGTGGTGGCAGAGGGCTGGTAATACGGCAGGATACCCGTGCCCGCGGTCGCGTTGTAGGTGATGAACGCCAGGCTCGAATCCGGGGATGCGACCACCTGGTCGATCTCCGTCGGCGATACCGGGAGCGTTCCGCTATTGGAGGAAGTGGTCAGCGTCAGTGGCGTTCCGGGCGTCTGGTTCGGCGGCGTCCCGGTTGCGTAGGCCGGGCAGGCGCCCACCGGAACCCCCGGCGACGTCTTATTCGAGTCCTGGTAGAGCCAGATATCCGAGAAATTCGATCCGTCCGCACCCAGGATGTGGTTGCCATCCGGCGTTGCCGTCAGCTGTTTGGTGGCGACGTTTACACTTCCCGCGCCCGGAAAGTAAGGAGGATTTGCGCTGGCGCTGGGGCAGTAGCTGTGAGCCGCCGTGGTGTTGCCGCTCAGGAAAGTGGCCACGCCCGGAACCGTCAGCGCGAGCGCGGGTCCGCAGAAGGGATCCCAGTTGGGGTTGTACGCGGGAACGGCTGCCGAGCCGGTGGCCTCCAGCGGACAGCTGTAAGTGGGCTCGTTGTTCAGCGGGTATTTGGACCAGCCCGTTCCGTCGCCGTAGATGAAGAGCGTGTTGTCGCCCGTTGTCGGATCGAAACCGGCGATATAGACCGTCGTTCCATCCTCCGAATACTGCGCCCGATAGGCGACCCCGGCAATGCTCGATATGATGCCGGCTTTCGGCGAATACAGATAGATCACCTGGCGGAGCTGATCGTTGATAACAGCCTGCGAGCCGTCGGGACTCGCCGCCAGAACCACGCCTGGAACGGTCGTGTCTTCCTTGACCAGCTGATTCCCATGCGTGGTGTAAATCATCAGCTCGTGGTAACTGCCAAAATACAGGGTGTTGCCCCCCTGATCCATCACCATCGAATTCGGCGTATAGGGCATGCGCACGGGAGAGGCCGCTCCCCCGGTTGTGAGATCGACCTCAGAGAAATAAGGCGACTGCGAGGACGCCATCCAGATTTGGTTGCTGACCCGGCCCGGAGAACTGACCGAAACCCGATTCCCGGCAACCGGCATACCGTTGCCGAGTACGCCGATCAGGTTCGAAGGCGCCGGATTGCAAGCCGGCGGCCGGCACACGGCTGTCACGGTGGCGTGGCTCGGGAATACCGCCGTCACCAGTCCGCTCGTGTTGATCGTCAGGTTCTGCGGCTCGGTCGAGGAATAGCTGAGATTCAGACCGGTGATCCCGTTCCCGTTCGTGTCTGTTACCTTCGCCACCACCGTCTGCGTCGAGCTTGCTGTCACCGTCGCCGATGGCGAACCGTTGATCGACAGGGCGATCTTCTGCGGTGGGCAGGTGGAAAAATAGCCTGCCGCCGAAGTCACATCTGATGTGGTGGCGTTGATGATCGTCGATCCCGGAAGATTCGCTGTCGCAATTCCATTCGGGTTTCCAGTGCTTCCCCCGGTATTGCCCGTCACCGGATTGGTCGCCGTCGGATTCGTCGTGTTGTTGATATTGACGACGGTATTGGCCACGGCTGTGTACTGAATCGTTCCGATGTCGGCAGCCGGACTGGTGCAGGCGACCGTGCTGGGACTGCACAGCGTCACCCCTCCCGGCCCTGTCACCGTAGTTTCCGCCAATAACGATAAGGGTTGGCCCTTATTGTCCGTCAGCGTGTCTCCCTGCGAGACGCACGCCGCCTGACTGGGAATTGTCATCGATGTGATGGGAGGGTGTACGTAGACGTTCACCGGGTTGGTGGTCACGCCTCCGCCGGTCGCCGTGAGCTGCACCGTTCCGCAGCTTGTCCCCGTGCAGCCCTTGAACTCCGACAACGTCGATCCCGATGGCGGTGTGCAGATCGTGAAGTTCGGAACTCCGCCGGGGCTGTTGCGATTCCAGGTCCCCGCGCAGACCAGCCCCGACGGGGAAATATCGGCCAGCAGCAGGTTCGAACTGGCATAGTGCCAGGCGCTGATCTCCGCATTCGACCCGAGGCAGGTGAAAGCCTGGGGCTCCGAGACATTCGCTGTCTGCCCCCATGCCAGAGAAAGGCCCGTCGTCTCCGGCTGCATGGTGGCATATACGGCCTGTGACGTCTTCACGCCATAAGCATGGCCATTCTTCACGCAGTAGTTGCTGGGATTATGTCCGCAGCCCACAAGGGAAAGACCGACTGGAAACGAAAACGCAAACACGACCACAAAAGCAAGAAACCGCCGCATGAAACCTCCCCGCCTGAGCAGTCAGGCTGCTCGGGCGGTCGAAACGCCACAGCGAATCGCATCTGCTCCCGGAAACCACACCGGCTGCGGGACGGCTCCGCCACGCGGCGGCCTCGCCCTCCTCCCGATGCGCACAGATGCCATCCGCTGCTGAAAATACCGGGTGATTCAGGATAACAAACGAAAGGGGACGAAGCACAAGGCGCAGCCAGCAGCGAAATCAGCCCTTCAAACGAATTCCGGCGTCCTGCCGGCTTCCCAGATTCCGTCCTTTCCGGCGGCGTTCTCGCCCCTCCCCCAAAGCACTCGTGCCCTCCGCTGTTTACTGCGCCGCGGGCATGTACTCATTGAACCAGCCAATCGCGCGCTCCAGCACATTGATCCGGTCCTTCGGCTTCTCAAACCCATGCCCTTCATTGGGATAGACCACCAGTTCGGTCGTCACCCCGAGGTCGTGCAGCGCGTGCCAGAACTCAAACGACTGCGGCGCCGGGCATTCCCCATCCCGGTCGCCCACCACCATCAGCGTCGGCGTCTTCACATTCCGGACAAAGTTGATCGGCGAGCTTTTCGCGTAAACAGCCGGATCGTCGTAAACCGACGCCCCGAAAAACGGAATCATCCACTGGTCGATGGAGTTTTCCCCGTAATAGCTCAACCAGTCCGAGAGCCCCGCCCCCGAAACCGCCGCCCGGAAGCGGTGCGTCTGCGTGATGGCGAACATCGTCATATATCCGCCATAGCTCCAGCCGGTGATGCCGACGCGATTGTCGTCCACCGGATACTGCTTCTCCACGGCGGTGATTCCCGCCAGAATGTCGCGCAGATCGCCGTGCCCAAAATCCTTACGGTTGGCCTCGGCGAACTTCTCTCCCTGCCCAAAGCTGCCCCGGGGATTGGGCATCAGCACAAAGTAATTCATCGCCGAGAATGGCGCTGGCCCGTATCCCGCCCACGGCCACCGTGACATATTCGCCGCCGATGGCCCTCCGTGAATGTAGACCACCATCGGATACCTCTTCGCCGGGTTGTAGTCCGCCGGCAGCAGCAGCCATCCCTGCACGTTGATCAACGTGCAGGGATGGCTGC